>JALUHL010000026.1 GCA_027053695.1 Ghiorsea sp. | reverse complement strand
TGGCCATCAAAGCCAAACGCTGCTTCCAGCTTAGTGATGCCCATACAAACGCTTTGATATGGTCGTGGCTTGGTTTGAATAGCTTAAGTTTTTGACAGAGACTTTTACTAAAATACCAAATAAACAAGGGGAGAATAAATGCACCTATATTGTATATGGCGATGAGTATAAAGCCGCTAATAAAACTTTTGAAACTTAAAAAATCAAGCATCGTTTCCTCTTTGGAAATAAGTGTCTGCCCTAGTTTGTGTCTCATCCATGGCATGCTGAATGCGTCCAGTAAAAGCCTCTAAACTTTCATCTTCATCCTTAGATATCGGTTCGCCAATCACCACAACACCTTTAGCAAAGGGTTTGGGAATATAAAATTTATCCCAAGAGGATAAGCGTTTAAAGCGGCTACTAGCATAACATACGGGGACAACAGGCAAACCAGATTTGATGCTGATTTGCGCTATACCAGGCTTGACTTGTTCGGCAGGGCCTTGGGGGCCGTCTGGTGTGATGCCGGGCGATAATCCTTGCTTGGCTTGGCGAATCACGTCTAGCAATACTTTAGCACCACCTTTGCTTGATGAGCCCCTTGAGGCAATCAAACCAAATTTAGCAAATACAGCTGCAATTAATTCGCCATCTCTATGGTCTGAAATCACCAAAGGGCCTTGCCACTTGCCAAGCAAAAAAGGCATCATCAAAAGGCGAGCATGCCAACAACTGATAATGCAGGGTGTATTTTCAGGGCGAACAGCTGAGCCAATATATTGCCAGCGAACAGAGATGCGCAAAAACCGTATGATATGGCTAACAAGAAAAACAATGCAATGGTCTTTAATGCTCATAAAGAAGGATTAATCACCAAATTGAAGCTCGTACAATTCAGCGTAAATACCACCTTGCTCAAGCAAGGCATCATGCGAACCTGTTTGTACAATTTTACCTTCATCAAGCACGACAATTTTATCAGCATTGCGAATGGTGGATAAACGATGCGCAATCACAACCGCAGTACGCCCTTGCATCAGCTTATCAATAGCTTGTTGCACCAAACGCTCAGATTCCGTATCCAAGCTGCTTGTTGCCTCATCCAACACCAGAATCGGCGCATTCTTTAATAATGCCCGAGCCAAACTTAAACGCTGGCGTTGTCCGCCTGATAAAATCACGCCACGTTCGCCCACCAATGTATGATAGCCTTGCGGTAGTTTTTCAATAAATTCATGGGCATTGGCAATTTTGGCAATCTCAATCACCTGATCAAGGTCAATATTTTCATGTCCATAAGCGATATTGTGTAATACGGTGTCATTAAAAAGTACAACCTCTTGGGTAACCAAGGCCATGTGCGCTCTTAAATCAGCTTGGGTGACATCACGAATATCACAGTCATCAATGCGAATGCTTCCTTGGCTTGGATCCATAAAACGCAAAATCATATTGGCCAAGGTTGTTTTACCAGCGCCACTGCGCCCAACAAGAGCAACCACTTCACCTTTTTTAATGGTTAAGTTGATGTTTTGTAGCACAGGTTTTTCAGCTTGAGGATAGGTTAGGCTAACAGCATCAAATGTGATGTTTTGCTGAAAAGATGGCATGGGTTTGGGTTTTTCTGGGTCTTGAATATCTACAGGCGCATCCAAGATTTCAAAAATACGCTCTGCCGCTGCCAAGCCTTGCTGAACTTCATTATTGGCTCGGGATAAGCGGCGAACTGGGTCATACAACATCAACAAAGACACAATAAATGCCATCAGCATACCCGCAGTGGCCTCACCATCAGCAACCCTTAAACCACCATACAATAAAATCCCTGCCACACCTAAACCTGCCACCATTTCCATCACGGGGAAGGAAAGCGCTTGCACTTTCATGGCTTTGACTTGGTGCTTCATAAATTCTTTGGTGATGGTTTTGAAGCGTTTGCGCTCATAATTTTCCATGCCAAACGCTTTGACCACACGGATGCCGCCAATGGTTTCTTCCACCAAGCTGGACATATTACCCATGGATACTTGCCCATCGTAGCTGGCTTGGCGCATGCGTTGACCAAAGCGAACCAGTGGATACACCATAATAGGGAATACAATGAGCGCCAATAGGGCGAGCACCCAATCTTGAGAAAAGATAACCCCGAGCAAAAAGATAATAGACATCACATCGCGCATTAGTGATGTCACGGTGGTGCTCACCGCAGATTGAAGTAAGGTTACATCATAGGTGATGCGACCAAGCATTTCGCCTGTTTTGCGATGAGAAAAAAAGCTTAAAGATTGGCTGGTGAGATGTTCATACAATTGCTTACGAATATCGTAGATAATGCGTTGCCCAATATATGCCATGATAGAGGCTTGACCATAAAAGGCCGTGCCCTTGATGATGTATAAAATGATAATGCCAACGGGCATCATATAAATATAGGTCTTATTTTTGCCTGATAATACTTCATCTAACATCGGGCGCATAGCCCAAGCCAAAGCTGCAGTGCACGCTGCAAGAATAATCATGCAAATAACAGCAATGATAAGTTTGCCTTTATAAGGCATTAAAAATTGTAATAATCTACGATACATATGATTCCTAAGTTTAAGACTGGGGTAAGCGTAAGCGCTGCCCAACTTTTAGCGCTTGTTGCTTCAAACCATTAAGCTTTAAGATGCTGGACACAGATACACCATAGGTTTTGGCGATGCTCCATAAGCTTTCGCCACGGTGTACCGTGTGTATGCGTTGCTCATGTTTTTTTAACCTGCCCAAACGGGTAAAATAGGTTTTCGTGGCATTAAACATCGCTTTGGCCAAGTTTTGCTGATGGGATGGGGTATTGAGCAAACGCTCACGTTCTGGGTTTGAGATATAATCCACTTCTACCAATACGCTGGGTATTTCTAACGCCGTAAGCACGGCGAAACGCGCATGTTTGGGTTTGCCATATTTCACAGGAAAACCATTTTTTAATTGCCCTAAAACAAGGTTTGCAAACATTTCAGAGCTATCCAGACCATCACGCTTGGCCATATCGCCCAAGATATTGCGAATAAAAGGGTCACTCACTTCTTGCTCAGGCATCACACCACCCACCAAGTCCGAAGCATTTTCCTTGGCAGCTAGAGCTGCTGCAACGCGGTCAGGAGTTGCACCTGATTCAGATAAGGTATAAACACTTGCGCCTTTCACATGATGCTGCTTTACCGAGTCAGCATGAATGCTTATCATCATATCAGCGCCAGCAGCGCGCACTTTTTTAACGCGATTTCTGAGTTTTACAAAATAATCGCCTTTACGAATAAGCACAGCTTTCATACCCGGTTGTGCATCAATAAGTTTGGCTAAAGCTTTGGCAATGCCCAAAGTGATTTTTTTCTCGTATAATTTGTGGGGGCCAATTGCACCAGGGTCTTCACCACCATGACCCGCATCCACGGCAATAATAATATCGTGTTGCTTGATTTTGGGCTGTTGCTGTTTGCTTTTAACCACTTGCTTTTGCTTGGGCATCAAATCAATCACCAAACGATTGGGTTTACCATTGCCTTTTTTCAGCAAGAAAGAGCGCGGGGATACCCCATCTTTAACATCAAGCACGATACGCGTGGTTCCGCTGCGTTGCTTGCCATGACGAATAGATAACAAGACAGGGTCAGGCAACTCAAGCTTGGATGTTTTCGCATTCATGCGGGTTTTTTTAAGGTCGAGCACGATGCGTTCAGGGTTGTGCAAACGAAACAATTCATAATTTATTTTTTGTGATAAATCGAAAACAAGGCGAGTGTGGTCTGGCGCTGTCCACATGCGAATATCATTGATAGAAGCTGCGGCAAGGGCTTGAGTTTGCCCCATCAATAGTAGTGCAAGCATAGCTAGGCAAAGTGTGCGTGCTTGTTTGATAGTGCGGCAAAAGGTGTGCCTTATCATCACGTGTGTTTGCTCCGTATTTGCATTATTGGCTTATCCATTGGGCTAACTCTGCACAGCATGTGCTAAAATTGAAAGTATTCAAAAGGTTGAGTGTTGCGAAGATAGCTAAAGTCAGTGTATGTTTAAGATGCATCACAAATTCAATGAAGAACTAAATAGTTTGGATAAAACAAAATGGTTTGGATAGCATGCGCTTATATTTCGCTAAAATTTAGGATGATATACAACATATATAATCTAGATTGAAAGTTTTAGACAAGTTATCCGACTATCCTAAACTAGAATCAAAGAAGGGGAAAACATGAGTCAACAACAAGATATGGATGAAGTGCGTCAACATGTGCGTGAAAGTTATGCCAAAGTCGCTGAGGCAAGCAACGATGGAGCATGTTGTGGTGAGGTTTCAAGCTGTTGCGGTGTGTCGGATGATGATGCGATTAACACGCTCATTTCAACGCGTTTAGGCTATTCTGAAGATGATTTGGATGCCGTGCCTGATGGGGCAGACATGGGGCTTGGTTGTGGCAACCCACGCGCGATTGCTTCGCTTGAAGAAGGTGAAACTGTGGTTGACCTCGGCAGTGGCGGTGGCTTTGATGCTTTTTTATCGGCGAGAGAAGTGGGTATTTCAGGTCATGTGATTGGGGTGGATATGACACCAACCATGATCAGTAAAGCACGCAAAAATGCAGAAAAAGGAAAGTTTTCTCAGGTTGAATTTCGCTTGGGAGAAATTGAACATTTACCCGTTGCTGACAATACCGCAGATATTATTATTTCAAACTGTGTCATTAATTTATCACCCAATAAACAGCAGGTTTTCAATGATGCGTTTCGTATTTTAAAACCCAGCGGACGTTTGGCTGTATCGGATGTGGTGGCGAGCGCTGAAATGCCTGAAGATATGAAAAATGACCCTATATTACATGCAGGCTGTATGGCTGGTGCAGAATTGATTGCAGATATTCAAAGCATGTTGGAAAAAGCAGGCTTTATCGATATTCGTATTACGCCTAAAGATGAGTCGCGTGAGTTTATCAAAGATTGGGCGCCGGGTAGGGGCGTGGAAGATTATGTGCTTTCGGCTTATATTGAGGCGAATAAACCCCATTAAAAGCATTCAAGCTAGGCATCTTGCCAAGTCATAAGGATTAAACTTGTGATTTGGCGTTATCCTTGCTATATATTATTTATGTTGATTCTTACACGCAAAGAAGGCGAAACCATCACCATAGGTGAAGATATTCAGATTAAAGTGTTGTCTGTGCAGGGCGGCAAAGTTCGCTTGGGCATTGATGCGCCAAGAGAAGTGAGTGTAAACCGAGAGGAAGTGCTAGAAAAGGATAAATAATCCCTTTATGAGTATTAAATACCTCTTAGATACCTTCACCTTGGAATACCGTAGCATCGGCAAAGACAGGCGTGCTCAAGTATTTTTCTCCACCATCAGGAAAGATGCAAACAATCACGCCGGCTTGCTTTTGTTGCGCAAGCTTATCTGCTGTTTCTAAGGCGGCAGCCAAGGCACAGCCGCAAGATTGGCCGCATAAAATACCTTCTTCAGATGCCAGCCGTTGCGTGAGTTCGTATGCGCGTTCTGTGCTGATGCCAAGCTTGGTATCAAAGACTGCTTCATCATAAATGTCAGGTACAA
>JALUHL010000025.1 GCA_027053695.1 Ghiorsea sp. | reverse complement strand
CCAGTGGCTGATAGCGAGGCCAAGATAAGAAATGCAATAGCCGTTGAAGGCTCACGGCTAGTTGCAACCTGCCCTTTATTGCGGGCATCCTCTAGCCGCTTATCACTGGCATCTTCGGTCTGTTGGGACTTATCTTGGTCATCAGACATAGACTATTTCCCCGACAGTTGGTGTAGAAACATCGGCAAATCTTGAGCTAAACCTAGAAAACCATCATGCATCAGTGACATCAATGCAGGCAAAGATAAACCCAATGTGAACAAACCTAAACCGACTGAAAGTGGAAAGCTGACAAAGAAAACTTGAATCTGAGGCACCGCTCTTGCAATAAGACCAAGCGCAACATACACAAAAAATAAAAGCAACAGCACAGGAGCCATAAGTTTAATCGACAAGACAAACATTGCCGCTGCTGCATCTGTAATCACTTCCCAGCCATGGAATGACCACGACGATCCCGGCGGCAAAATAGAGAAGGACTCAATCAGTGTTAAAATAAACATATGGTGCGCACCACTGGCCAACCACATCAAAAGCGCCAAAATTCCGATGAATTGGGCCACCACTGCAGATTGTGATGATGTGGCAGGGTCAAAAATATTCGCCATCGCCATGCCCATCTGCATGCTCATCATCTGCCCTGCAAATTGAGCTGCCGTGAAAATAAGCTGGGCAAGCAAGGCTAAAGCCGCTGCCAACAACATTTCTTGAATCGCTAACCATGCGAAACTCACAACATCAGCTTCAATCACAGGCACATGTTTTGAAACCACAGGAAAAAGCAAAAGCGTCAATAATCCGACAAACCCAGTTTTGACAGGCGTAGGTACAAGCTTATGCCCAATCACAGGAAGAAGCATCATCAATAGGCTGATGCGTAGGAAAATAAGAATACCCACCAATATATCTTGCTCGGAAGGAAAAGGAAACATCAGCTAAGCAGGCTGGGGATGGCTTCAAATAAGCGGCGCGTATAACTCACCAAAGTCTCTACTATCCAAGGTGCAGCAATCACCATAGCGATAAACACAGCAATGATTTTAGGCACAAAGGTTAAGGTCATCTCTTGGATTTGAGTCACCGCTTGAAACAGTGAAATCGCTACCCCAACCACCAATGCAACAATGAGCATAGGTAGGGATAACATCAAAATCATTTCCAGTGCTTCTTTGCCATAGTTGATGACTAAATTAGGGTTCATACCCCTTCATGAGCAAAGCCGATGCCAAGCTCATGATAACAGAAGGTTTAAAGGTTTAGCGACTCAACATCCGATTGAAAGCTTTGCATCACTTGCTCAAGCGCAGCCGTATGCTCCGCGGCTTGTTCAGTCAAAGGCAGGCGCAACTCACCATCCATCCAACCCAACAGCTCACAAGCTTTTTTCACAGGAATAGGATTGCTTTCCACAAACATGGCATCGGTGAGGTTTTGTAATGCAAAGTGCATAGCTTTTGCCGTCTCAAAGTCTTTAGTGACTACAGCATCAACCATAGCCTTCATGGTTTTTGGCGCGATATTGGAGACCACAGAAATCACACCCGAACCACCCAAAGTCATAAAAGGTAATACGCTGGCATCGTCACCTGAATAGAATAAAATGCGACCCTCACAAGCCATCATGGTGCGTGTGAGTTGCGCCATATCCGCCGTAGCATCTTTAATGGCGATAATATTGGATACATGCGATAATCGCGCCACAGTCTCAGGCTGAATATTGGAAGCCGTACGCCCAGGAACATTGTATAAAATCTGAGGGATATGCACAGCATCCGCAATAGTTTTGTAATGCTGGTATATGCCTTCTTGGGTGGGTTTAACGTAATAAGGAGAAATCAAAAGCGAGGCATCAGCGCCCAAAGCTTTAGCCGCTTGCGTGAGCTCTATGGATTCAGCCGTGTTGTTGCTTCCTGTACCTGCAATCACAGGCACACGTCCATTCACCTGCTCCACAGCCATTTTAATCACGGCTTTATGCTCAGCCACACTTAATGTTGCCGCTTCACCCGTGGAGCCAGCAGGCACTACAGCATCGATACCTGCTTCAATTTGACGCTCTAGGTGCGCCCGAAAAGCATCTTCGTCCACTTGTCCATTTTTAAAGGGCGTTACCAACGCCGTCATCACACCATGAAACATATAAGCTCCTGTTTAACGTCAGCCAAACTATAACTGTTTTATTTTGAGATTGTCACGGCTGAAAAAAACAGGCTGAAAAAGTGCGCTTACTTTAACCAGCTATCCACATCTTTTTCGAGCTCATCCATCATCTTGGATACATCACGGAATGACTTGGTTTGTATATCTTCCATCGGTGGTTTATGTTGGGCTTTAAGTGCTAAATAATCTTTTTCGAGTGTATTCAGCAATTCAATAATCTCATCATAATAAGATTGCAACCTTGGCAGCAACATCTCTGCTTCCAAATGTTTTTTCTTGATTACTTTTTTACTCTGACCAAACAACTTACCCATACCTTTGGGCTCTTCAAACAGCAGTTCAAAGATTTCACCATACACCCTATGTAAAGCACTATGACTGGCTTCCATTTGCGCAAACACTGAGAATTCTTGTAAGCGACTTCCCGCACCATACAACCATTTCCCAAACTCGCATTCAGTTGCCACAACAGGCACTTGCTCTTTGTTTACAGGAAGACCATTCACCAAAGCTTCGGCACGCACAAGCCATGCTTTATGCGAAGCACGTGCGGCTCTTAGCTGTTTAATGGTATCAGGTATTGGCATCCATTCCCCTATAATAGAAAGCTTAAACGCATATTATATATAAGATTTCAGGTTTTTGCTAGCGAGACACCAATTTGCCCGCGCACCGCATCCGTAGTTTGAATCTCAACTTGCACCGTATCACCCAAACCAATTTGGAATCCGCCACGTTTGGCAGTTAAGCGATGGTGCACCTCATCCAATTCAAAGCTACCCTGCAAATCATCCACATCCAACGAAGCTTCTGCCAAGGTTTCCTTCAAGGCTAAGAATACTCTACGTTTGGTTACACCTGAAACCACAGCATCCATCACCTTGCCCATATCTTTTTTATGATACAACGCTGCAAGCATGGCTTGGGTATCCCATTCCGCGCGTTGCTGTATGCGTTCTTGCGTTGAAAGGTGTGCGCCTACGGCTTCCAAGTCTTGTTTGGACGGTTTCTTACCCGCCAACACAGCTTTCAATCTGCGATGCGTGGTTAAGTCGGCATAACGACGAATCGGGCTGGTAAAATGCCCATAACTATCGTACGCCAAACCAAAATGACCTACATTCGATGTGGCATATTTGGCTTGTTGCATAGAGCGAAGTACCAGCTTGTGCAACACTTGTGAGAATGGTTTACCTTCTGCCGCTGCTAAAGCTTGCTGCACATCTTTGGGGCGCACATCTTCGGTTTTATGATGCCTTATTTTAAGTCCGAACGCACCCAAAAAAGCATTTAATTTCTCTATCGCTTCGCGCTCTGGCGCTGGGTGAACGCGGTACAGTTGCTCTACTTTCTTGCTTTCTAAAAAGGCTGCAACTGCTGTGTTCGCAGCCAACATCATTTCTTCAATCAGCTTATGCGATACATGCCTCTCTCTAGCTTCAATATGCGAAATGCTGTCGCCATCAATCACAGCGCGCACTTCTGGCGCATCAATCTCTAAAGCACCACGTTTGGCTCGATTGCGCTCAAGCACCTGATACAAACCCATGGCTGTATCCAACATGTCTCGCACTTTAGGCTCTTGCACTGCCTTTTTCTCTTGCTTTTCAATCCAGGCCGTAGCGTTTTCATACGTTAAACGTTCATAAGAATATATCACGGCGTTATACACCCGCGATGTGCGCCGTTTACCGCTGGCATCAAAGCGCATACGCACCACCATAGCCAACCTATCCACATGAGGATTCAGCGAGCATAAACCATTGGAAAGCTTTTCAGGCAACATAGGAATCACACGGTCTGGAAAATAAAAAGAATTGCCTCGCGATAATGCCTCAGCGTCCAAAGCCGAGCCTTCATGCACATAATGCGCCACATCAGCAATCGCTACCCACGCTTCAAAACCATCGCCGCGCTTTTGCACACAAATCGCATCATCAAAATCTCTAGCATCCATGCCATCAATCGTAGCAAAAGGAAGATGCGTTAAATCCAATCTATCCTTCTTATCTTTCACGCCTACTTTGCTTGGAATAGCTTTACTTTCCGCTTCCACATCAGGTGGAAAAGTCTCCGATAACCCCTGCTCTGCAACAATCAAATCCACCAATTTCTTGGGCGTTAAATCATCACCCATCACTTCAAGAACCTTGCCTTGAAGCGGATTGGTGCCACGCTGAATTTCAATGCGTACCCAATCACCATGATGCGCGCCATTGGCATCATCACGTTTGACCAAGATAGCCTGTTGCATACGTTTTGAGCGCGGATAAGCCAAACCTAAACCATGCTCAATTTTCAACTGCGCCGTCATGACACTTGGGGCATGTTCAACCATACGCACAAGAACACCTGCTTCTCTACCACGCCGAGAAATCGTGCGCACTTCAACCTTATCGCCATGCATCACATCGCGCATTTCATCCACAGAAAGGAACACATCTTCATCACGGCCTTCAACATTCACAAAGCCAAAACCATCAGGATGCGCTGAAACAGTACCTACCCATGTTTTACCTTGGCCTGATGCCTGCGATGAACGGCTGCGCCTACCCTCTTTGCGCCCGTCTTCTTTGCGCTTACCGTATGTGCCGCGTGCACTGCCACCTTCGCGCCCAGCCTCATGTTTAGATGCAGCAGTATCTCTATCACCTTTATACTTTTTCTTACGCTCTGGCGGCGCAGAAGGCCACGCAAACCCTGTATTTCCTTCAGGCTTACGCTTGGCTTCGCTGCGCTTACGCCCTGCCTTGTTTGCAGGCTTTTTACGTTTGCCGTATTCAGGTTTATCTTTACTCAATGTTTATCCTCGAAGCTCTGCTTCAAACTTCTTACTTATTGCATCTATCACCGATTGCATGGCTTTATCCGAATCTTCTTGAGTGAGTGTGCGTTTTGGGTCTTGTAGGACAAAACGAATACCCAAGCTCACCTTATCTTCAGGCACACCTTTGCCATCATACAAATCAAAAATATACGCTTGCACAAGCTGCTGCCCGCACGCCTTTTTCACGGTTTGCAGCACAGATTCTGATGTCACACCTTTATCAAACAAAAACACCAAATCTCGCTCAATCGAAGGGAATTCTGGCAAAGGCTGGAATTTCGCTTTTTTGCCTGCATGAAGTTGGTCTAGGTTGATGGATGCCACAAACACATCTGAGTCCAAATCAAAGCTTGAAGCAATATCACTATCCACTTTGCCGATATATCCAACCTCAGCTTTGCCCACAACGATTTTCGCTGTTTGCCCAGCTTGTAAACCTTGCACTTCATCATCCGCCATAAAACGCGCCGTCAAACCTTTGCTGCTTAACCAAGCTTCTACCGCACCTTTTAAATCAAAGAAGTCTGCCTTGCGCGCTTTCTCATACCAGCTATCGCCTTGAATCTCACCCGCCATCAACCATGCCAATATATTGATTTCTTGGCGC
>JALUHL010000024.1:4829-5635 GCA_027053695.1 Ghiorsea sp. | reverse complement strand
GTTTATATATGTATTTGGGTTATGTGGATAAGGACAAACCTGTATCTGAAGGCGGCGGCTTGGATGAAGAGCATGAGGATATTCGCAGCTTTTGGGTGTCGCGCCAAGAGGCTGTGCAAATGGCACAAGATGGGCGCATCAACTCTAGCGTGCCTATGCTTGCGGTGATGCTGGCGTTTGGTGTGGATGGGGTAATATCATGAATGAAACATTGCAAAAAATTGAAGCGAATATCGGTTTGGTTATCCAGCATGAAGGCAAGGCCATTCGCTGGCTTTTGGCAAGCTTTGCCGCTGGTGGGCATGTGTTGCTCGAAGATTTACCAGGTACGGGTAAAACAAGCCTTGCCAAAGCTTTGGCTAAATCCATTTCTGCGGACTTTAAGCGCATTCAATTTACCCCAGATTTGTTGCCCAGCGACATTGTTGGCGTATCCATTTTTAAGCAAAAAGAACAAAACTTTGCATTTAGGGCGGGGCCAGTGTTTACCAACATCCTATTGGCGGATGAAATCAATCGCGCCAGCCCGCGCACCCAATCGGCATTGCTTGAAGCCATGAGCGAAAGCCAAGTCAGCGTGGAAGGAGAAACGCGCAAATTGATTGCGCCATTTTTTGTCATGGCAACGCAAAACCCAGTGGAGTTTCATGGCACTTATCCATTGCCTGAAGCGCAGTTGGATAGGTTTATGATGTCATTTGATTTGGGTTATGTGTCCAAAGGGCAAGAAGTGGAGATGCTTAGCGTGCAACAGCAGCATCCATTGGATGCTTTAAAAGCGGTGGTCAGCTTGGATGATGTGTTGG
>JALUHL010000024.1:0-4819 GCA_027053695.1 Ghiorsea sp. | reverse complement strand
GTGTTGGCTTTGCAGCAAGCCGCTGCATCGGTGTTTGTCAGCGATGCGATGAAAGCATATGTGGTGGATATTGTGCAGGCGACACGCAGCTTTGAAGGGGTGAAGCTTGGCGCAAGCCCAAGAGCATCCATGGCTTTGATGCAAACCGCTCAGGCTTTGGCATTGATGGATGGGCAAGATTTTGTGACACCAGAGCATGTGCAAGAAGTAGCATCCCCAGTCATTGCGCACCGATTGGTGCTTGAGCCGCAAATGAAATACTCAGGTCTAACTTCGGGTAAGGTGGTGGCTGAAGTGCTGGAGCAAACCACGATTCCTCAATGAAAGATTCAGTTTTATGAAAGCTTGGTGGCAAAGGTTTAAGCAAGGCTTTCACATCCGATACAGTGCTTGGTTATTGCAAGGACTTAGCCGCATCACATTTTGGAGCAATAAATTTAAGCAGCGCTTATCACCCTTGGGTATGGGGGTTGCGACTGCGATATTGCTAACCCTAGTGTTTGGCGCAAATATCAAATTATCTTCAATTTATCAGTTGTTTGCTCTGATTACAGCATTGTTGCTCATGGCTTTGTTTGTGGTGTTCTTAAAAAGCAGATTCAAACGATTTCGCCAGCCTGCGCTCAAGGTGAAACGGTTGCTTCCGCCCTTTGCCACCGTGGACGAGCCAGTGAGCTACCGTATTCAGGTGGACAATGCATCCCGCCAAGACTTTTATCAGCTTAACATCGGCGAGGTTAGCGCGCTGCCCAAACCTTCCTTATTTTCTTTTCTGCATAGCCAAGAGCCACTAGAGCATGAGCGCAATTGGTATGATAGGCATACGGGCTTTTATCGCTTTGTATGGCTGCAGGATATATTGCGCGGTGGCGTGTTCACATCACAAAACATTGCGTACATCAAAGCAGGGGAGACATATACATCTACCATGCAATTTACCCCGCTTCGGCGTGGTTATATTCATTTATCAGCTATTCGTTTGCGTTTTCCAGAGCCTTTGGGTTTGGTTTATTCATGGGTGACATTAGCGCGGCAGGATAGCCTATTGGCGCTGCCCAAAGCATACCGATTGCCTGAACAAATCATATCAGGCGGCAAACGCACATATCAACAGGGTGGCGTTAGCCAAGCTTCGCATGTGGGCAATGCAGAAGAATTTAGTCGTTTGCGCGAATATCGAGAGGGTGATTCACCAAGGCATATTTTTTGGCCGAGTTTGGCAAGGGTGAGTAAACCGTTGGTGAAAGAATATCAGGATGAATACTTTACCCGCGCTGCATTGATATTGGATAATTTTGCAGATGAAAGTGCACATGCTCTGTTTGAAGAAGCCATATCGGTTGCCGCAGGCTTTGCCATGCAAGCAGACCACCATGATATGTTATTGGATTTGATGTTTGTGGGCGCAGATAAACATGCCGAACATCAGCTTGCAGGCCGCGCCATTGCCCATGCGGAAGATCTGTTGGAAACTTTAGCTACACTTGAATTATCAGCTGCATCTTTTGCAGATTTAAGTCAGGTGGTGTTGGCACAAAACCAGCGGTTGAGCGGGTGTGTATTGATTGTATTGGCTTGGGATGAAGCGCGGCAAGCTTTATACAAACAACTGCAAGCTTTATCCATACCTACGCAGGTATTTTTAATTCTTGAAGAAAAAGTAAACCCGCCAAAAATAGATGCGGATGCCATACATATCTTACGCATGGGTCATATTCAGCAAGACTTGGATAAGCTGTTATGAAACAAGTAATGATGATGTTATTACTTGTTTTGGGGTTGTTGTTTTGGGGTTGGAGCACCGAAGTTTTATGGTTGGGTGCTTTGTTATCCGTTATTTTGGTTTTGGGTTTTTCTTTTAAAGGTAAATATGATTTTGAGCCATCTTCTTTTTATCAGGTGGCAAACTTGGGTGCATTGATTGTGGCTGCAATCTTTGCGTTTTATTGGTTAGATGAGCGAGCATCCAAGGCCATTATGCCCACGGTTCAACGCTTACCCTTGGCTTTGCTGCCTTTGCTTATGTTGCAATATTTATCCAAACAAGGGCAAGTGCCTGCAAGCGCCATACTCTTTTTCCAACGTGGAAAAGAGGTGAGCGACCAGAAGTTCGATGTGGCCATATTATTTATATTTACTTGCCTGTTTAGTGCAGGCGCTATGCCGCATGAAGGCGCTGCATATTTTACAGGTGCTTCTGCTTTGATATTGGCTTTGCTGCTTTTATTGAACCATCGTAAACATGTTATATCCAACGTGCTTATCGTGTTTGTATTTTTGTGCGCAGAATCTTTGGGTATAGGTTTTGTATATGGTTTGAATGATTTGCAGAGCCGATTAGAAGCTAAAATCAATACATGGATATTATCCTATAATGATGGCAATAAAGCATCGACGGCGATAGGTGCAGTTGGTCGCTTAAAATTATCTGATGACATCATCTTTCGCGTGCAGGCAAAGCAATCCATTGCCGTGCCTATGTTGCTGCGAGAAGGTACATATCAGCGCTATGCTATGGAAGAATGGTATGGTGGGGCTTGGAAAAGCAAAGAAGTGCCAGTTGTGGATGAGCATTGGCAGCTGCTGGACAAACCAGACATACATGCATTGCAGCAGTTCACTATGTTTCAAAGCTTTGATACCGATGAGCAAACGCTAGCTCTACCCAGTGGCGCGTCTGCCATTGAACATTTAGCGGCAGATAATTTAAGCATCAAGCAGGGTGGTCGCGTGGTGGCGCAGGGTTTACCACCTTTTGCTGGTTTTGATGTATTTTACACAGGGAAGCTAGAGTTTGATAAAACCATTCAGCGCAGTGACTTTGATATGCCTAAAGCAGAAGCCAAGTCCATTGCTTTGCTGGCTAAAAAGTTAAACCTCTACCGCATCAAATATGAGCAAGGTGAAGCTAAAGTGGTGCAAGTTTTGCATGATGAATTGATGCAGCATTTCACCTATTCAACTTGGTTACAGCAAAGTAGCGTCCGAGCAACCGAGGGAGCAGGCCAGCTAACACCACTGGCGAGATTTTTATGGCGCAGTAAGACAGGGCATTGCGAATACTTTGCCACGGCGACTGTACTTATCCTACGCGAGTTGGGTATTCCTGCTCGATATGCTGTGGGTTATAGCATGTCGGAATACGATAAAGATGCAGGTGTTTATGTGGTGCGTGGGCGGGATGCGCATGCTTGGGCTGTTGCTTTTGTCGATGGGCAATGGATCAATATTGATAATACGCCGCCCAATTGGTTGGCTATAGAAGACGATGATGCGCCCCTTTGGCAAGGGCTGAATGATGAGGTTTCATCGTGGTTGTTTGCCTTTAAGAAATGGCGATATAGCGATGATGAAAAGGATAAGGGGCTTTGGTATTGGGTGCTTGCTGTGCTGTTTATCTTTTTGGCATACCGTGTGTTAAGTAGGGTGAAAACCAAAGCAGACTCAGCGCAAAGTGTAGCTGCCCAGTTTGATGAAGATTGGTTGGCGTTTGAAGCTATGCTTGCCCAAGCAGGTTTGGGCAGAGGCAAGGGCGAACCTGTGCATGTTTGGCTTGTGAGAATCCATGAGGGGCAATGGCAGGCCTTGGGTGAGTTATACAATCAACGGTATTATGCGGAATTTGGCTTGGATGCAGCGCAACTCAAACAATTTGAAAGTATGATGCAGAAAATTCGACAAAGTATTGTGCAAGATAAAAAAGATTAGGGGTTGAATTTATAAAAGCAGACCCTATATATTAGAAAACACTGATATTTATATCCAAGGAGAATAGTGATGGCTACAGTAGATTTAACAGCAGAAAATTTTGAAGAAAAAGTATCGAGTAGTGCAATCACTATCATCGATTTTTGGGCGCCATGGTGTGGCCCTTGTAAGGCATTTGCCCCTGTGTATGAAGAAGTAAGCAACAATCATCCTGATGTGACGTTTGCAAAGGTCAACACTGAAGCAGAGCAAGGTTTAGGTGCGCAATTTAATATTCGTTCCATCCCAACTTTGATGGTGATTCGCGATAATATTGTGATTTTTTCACAAGCTGGTGCGCTGGCAAAACCCGCTTTGGAAGATTTGGTCAAACAAATCAAAGAAGTGAATATGGATGAAGTGCGCGAAGCTGTGGCTAAGGAGCAAGCTGCTCAAGCTTAATTTTCCTATTTTAGCTCGGCATACATTGAGCCGTCATATTGTTTGAAGTGTAAACAGTGTGGCGGCTTTTTATGGCGCTCTGTTTGCTGGTTTAAACAAATTTAAACGCATTCAATCCACTTCCTCAGCCAGCGGCCGCCAGAAATGAAGCATGTTTTCAGGCACTTGCACCTGTGTAACCACAGGGCTATCAAACCAATCTCGAATCAAATTGGCATCCAAAGAGGGGTCAATCAGCCTAAACCCAGCTTCGCCACTTTGCCTTGTTCCCACGGCATCGCCTGCACCTCTGTGTTTCAAATCGGCTTCTGCAAGCATCAATCCATAATGGCAATGGGTCATCAAGCTTAAGCGCTCAGCGGCTATTGCGCCTGCTTGTTTGCTAGGAACCAGCATGCAAAAGCTTTGTGCATCCGACCTGCCCACACGCCCTCGAAGTTGATGTAGTTGCGCAAGGCCATACATATCCGCATGTTCAACCACCATCACCCGCGCTTCAGGCACATTCACACCCACTTCCACCACAGTCGTGGATATAAGCAACCTGCAACTGCCATCGGAAAATGCAGCAAGGGCGGCTTGTTTGTCTTTGCTTTTCATCTTGCCATGCAAGCCAAGGATATTTTCTTGTGGAAAGCGCTTGCGCAAGGTTTCAAGGCGTTGATCCACG
>JALUHL010000023.1 GCA_027053695.1 Ghiorsea sp. | reverse complement strand
GAATTGGCGTGTGGTGAGCAGGGTGCTGGGCGTTTGGCAGAGCCAGAAAGTATTGTGCAAGCATGTTTGCCGTTGTTAACGGAGCAAACCCTAAAAGGGCAAACTTGGGTCATCAATGCTGGGCCAACAATTGAAGCATGGGATGCTGTGCGCACCATGAGCAATCGTGCTACAGGCACTTTGGGTGCCAAGCTTGCCGATGCTGCAGCGGTGCGTGGTGCAAAGGTTACCTTGGTTGCAGGGGAAGGAACGCCAGCAACCCAAGCCGATGTTAGCCGTATCCATGTGGAAAGTGCAGATGAGATGTTGAAAGCTTGTTTACAGGTAGCAGAAGGGGTGGATGTGTTTGTCGGTACGGCTGCGGTGAGTGATTTTAGGTTTGCAGAAACAAGCAAACAGAAGCTTAAACGACAAGGGAAAGCTGAACTAGAAGTGAAGCTGATTGAAAACCCTGATATCATCCAAAGCGTGGCAAACATGCCACAGCGGCCTACACAAGTGGTTGCATTTGCCGCTGAAAGCGAAAACCATGTTGAATATGCAAGGCAAAAGCTTGAGCGAAAAGGTGTGGATGCTATCGTAGCCAATGATGTGTCGAATATGGGTCAAGGTGATATGGAAGGGTGGTTTGTTTCAAAGCTTGGTGAACAAGCCATAAGTTGCGCCAGTAAGCAAGTTTTTGCGGATAAACTGCTTAACTTTATCTTGCAGAATAAGGGTTTGAGGTCGTTATGAAGAATATTTTTGTTGTTTGTTTATTGATGTTGCTTGCACCCAGTGTAACGCATGCCAGCAAATTGAATCTAACCCCTTATTTTGGTCTAGGTGTTGTAGGGTTACAGGCGGAAACAGCTAACGATAAAGCAACTTCTCCAAGTCTTGAGTTTATTGCGGGTTCATCCATGGATTGGATTTCATCTCGGCTGGGTGTGGAATTTCGTTTTGGTTTTGGCGGCCAATTTACCACGGCTAATGGTTCCATCAGTCATTATGCATCATATTTACTCAAACCAAGTTTGCCCCTTACAGAACAGTTTGATGTTTATGGTTTGTTGGGTATGACCGGTATGCGAGTTAAGCTGGCGGGTATCAATTCTACAGATGCCGCTTTATCTTATGGTGTAGGCTTGCGTTATTATATTCCTCATGAATCTTTATCGCTGAATGGTGAATGGATGATGTACCGTAAGAATTCAGATAATAGCCTCACGGACATATCAGGCTTAAAAGTTACAGGCTTGTCGCTCAGTGTTGTATTTGAATACTATTAAGTAATCGTGTTTTGTAGGCGTTTCCATAGCTCTTGAGAAACCGTGCCTATGGGTTTATTTTTCTTTCTCACCAAATAAACAGGGGCATAAAAGTTCTGAAAATCAGATGAATGAAGAGGAGTCAAAAGCCCTTGTTCGATATCATCTTCGACCAAGTGGTAAGGCATACGCCCCCAACCTTTTCCTGAGCAAATAATCTGTTTCTTGGTGGAAAAATCATTAACCACCCATTGCGGCGCACCTTCGACAATACCTTTGCTGACGCGGGTGGAATGATGGCTAGTATCACGCACTACAATCATGGTTTCAGTGCTCAAATCTTGTTCTGTTAATGTGCCCGCAAGTTTTGCCCATTTGGATGCGCTTGGCACGACAGTGGTAAATTGAATTTGGGTAAGGTGAATGCTTTCGAGGCCTGTATTTGATGCGACCTCTAAGGTGTCGGTGAGGGCAATGTCTGCATCATCATCAAGTAAGCGCTCCATCGTGCCGCTCAAGCTTTCCACGAGCAAGCTCATGCGTGTTTCAGGGTAGAGGTTGCCCAAATCATTTAAAGTTTGAATGATGGGTTCAATGGGAAGAATACCACTGATGGCAAGCCTAAGCTCAGCTTCGTGCCCTGAAGCTAAGTGGTTGGCGAGGCTTTTGAGTTCGCTGCTTTTATGGAGAAGATGCTTGGCTTTTTGATAAATGGCTGCGCCTTCTGCGGTGAGTGTTGGGCGATAGCCTTTACGCTCAAACAAGGTGACTCCTAACTCGGCTTCCAATTTTTGTATGCTGATGCTTAACGATGATTGGCTGCGAAACAAAGCTTCTGCTGCAGCCCTAAAGCTACCATGCTCAACAATGGCTTGAAGATATTTCAGTTGTTCTAAGGTCATAATATATAGGTATTGATAAAAGCTATCATAATGATGAATTATATATGCTTTTTATCAATCATGCTAGCCATACACTTTGCCATGTTGAAAACATACGGAGAAAGCATGCAATTCAAAAACAGTAAACAACAGTATGGCTGGGTAAGCATTGTGATGCATTGGCTTATGGCAATCATTGTTTTTGGCATGTTTGGACTTGGTCTCTACATGGTTGATTTAACATATATGGATGATTGGTATAAAAAGGCGCCCGACTTGCATATTGGTGTGGGCATGCTGCTTCTTGGCGCGTTGCTTATTCGATTATGTTGGCGTATTGTGAATGAAGTGCCTGTGATTCTTGGCAGTAAAGTTGAGCAAAAGGCAGGGCTTTGGGTGCACCGTTTACATTATGTATTGATGTTTTTGTTGATGCTGAGTGGCTACCTGATTATAACAGCGCATGGTCGCGGCATTGATTTTTTTGGGTGGTTTGAAGTGCCCGCTATTTTTCCTGCTGAAAAAGGGCGAGAGGCTGTGGCAGGGGATATTCATCGCTATTTGGCGTGGGCTTTTATGGGGTTTGTTGCACTTCATGCGGCTGCTGCCTTCAAGCATCATTTTATCAACAAAGATAGGACATTAACAAGGATGTTAGGCATCAAGCCTGACCATAAAGGAGAGAAAGATGAGTGAAAACAATGAAGAAGCAGTGATTGCGGGGCATGGCCCCATCAAAGTCAGTCTTAAAAAAGGGCAGGAATATTATTATTGCACCTGTGGTCGTTCTAAGAACCAGCCCTTTTGCGATGGCTCACATCAAGGCACATCGTTTACGCCCATGCAATTTACAGTGGAACAAGATGGTATTTTTCAGATGTGCCAATGCAAACGTACCAAGCAAGCACCCTTTTGTGATGGTGCACATTTGAAGTTATCTTAAAGTAAAAAAGGAGAAAGGTATGAAACTGAAGACGATATTATTAGCAGGACTATTGGCAGTGGGTGTGAGTGCCACGGCACAAGCGGAAACATATACAATTGACGATGCAGGCGCACACGCTTTTATCCAATTTAAAGTGAAACATTTGGGCTATAGTTGGGTACTAGGTCGGTTTAACACATTTCATGGTCAATTCACTTACGATGAGAAAAACCCAAGTGCATCCAGTGTGCAGGTAACAATTGATACCAACAGTGTCGATACCAACCATGCCCTCAGAGACAAGCATTTAAGAAGCAAAGATTTCTTGATGACAGGGCGGTATCCCGAAGCCAAGTTTGTAAGCACATCATTCAAAGAAGATGGCAAAAACATTGAAATTAAGGGTAAGTTTACTTTTCATGGCGTTACTAAAGATATGGTGATTAAAGGTAATCATATTGGTGCAGGCAAAGACCCATGGGGTGGTTATCGCCGTGGTTTTGAAGGTTGGTCTAGCTTTAAGATGAGTGATTATGGGATATTATATGACCTTGGTCCTGCATCGCAGGTGGTGGACTTATATTTTTCCATCGAAGGTATTCGTCAGTAATACGTGTTGCCACTCCCCTAATCAGGTGAGTAGTGAAGCAGGGGAGTACGGAAGTCTACGTGTGAAAGGCACGATGAATAAGATGTGGATTCCCACTTCCGTGGGAATGACGAAGTAAAAGGATAAATTATGGGTTTGTTGGTTGAAGGCAAGTGGGTAGATCAGTGGTATGATACCAAAAAGACAGATGGAAAATTTGTGCGCCAAGATTCTGAGTTCCGCGATTGGATTGGAAGCGATAAATTTCCTGCTGAAAAAGATAGGTATCATTTGTATGTATCCTTTGCTTGCCCATGGGCGCACCGCACCCTTATTTTTAGAGCCCTTAAAGGTTTAACGGATTGGATTGATGTGACCGTGGTTAGCCCTGATATGTTGGATAAAGGCTGGGCGTTTGATAAGCTAGAGCCTTTGTATGGTTATCAGTTTGCTCACCAACTATACACTCATGCCAAGCCTGATTATACAGGGCGAGTAAGCGTGCCTATTTTGTGGGATAAAAAGCATGAGACTATTGTGAACAATGAGTCGTCAGACATCATTCGCATGTTCAATTCAGCATTTGACGATGTTACGGGCAACACACTGGATTTTTACCCTAAAGCTTTACGAGCAGAGATTGATGAAGTTAATGCGCTAGTGTATGAGCATATCAATAACGGCGTTTATAAAACAGGCTTTGCCACCACGCAAGAGGCTTACGAAGAAGCTTATGATGCATTATTTGCAGCTTTGGATCAGGTTGAAGAGCGATTGAGCCATCAGAAATACTTGGTAGGGGATGCCATCACCGAGGCAGACTGGCGATTGTTCACTACACTGATTCGCTTTGATGCAGTGTATTTCGGACACTTCAAATGCAATAAAAAGCAAATTGCAGATTACACTCATATCTCATGTTATTTGCGTGGTTTGTATGAGCAGCCGTATATTGCAGAAACGGTTCATATCGACCACATCAAGCGGCATTATTACTATAGCCATGAAAGCATTAACCCAACACGAATTATTCCTAAAGGTTTACCTAAACTATTTGTATAAACTTATGAAAAGGAGGTCGTTATGCACATTGTTCAAGCGATAAGCGTACCCGAAGGTGATGGCGTTGTAGTCAAACGTTTGATGCCTGTGCATGGTCTTTTAAATTTTGACCCCTTTGTATTGATGGATCATTTTAATATCGAAGGTGGTGGGTTTCCAGATCATCCGCACCGTGGCTTTGAAGCGATTACCTATATGTTAGATGGTGGTATGCAACATGCAGACAACTTGGGCAATAAGTCCACGGTTACCGCTGGTGGTTTGCAGCGATTTACCGCAGGTAAAGGTATTATCCATTCTGAAATGCCCGCAGGCAAGGCGCATGGTATTCAGCTTTGGATCAATTTACCTCAACAGTTAAAACATATTCAGCCTAGTTATCAGCAAGTCGATGTTGATGCTATTCCCGTGGACTCCAATGATGGGGTGACTGTGCGTACGGTTGTCGGAGAAGGCTCACCAGCGCAGTTGAAAACAGAAGTGTTATACTTGGATATCAGCATGAAATCAGAAAGTCTTTATCAACGAATCATTCCTAAAGGTAGCCGTGGTTTTGTGTATATACTTGAAGGTGAAATCAAGCTGAATCAAGAAGTTTTACAAGCTTCAGAAGCAGCCTTCTTTGGGTCAGCCGAAACTTTATCGTTCATGGCAATCCAAGATAGCCGTTTGATAATATGCTTTGGTAAGCCGCATGGTGAGCCCATTCATCAGCATGGCTCTTATGTGGATTGATATGCTAAAAATATGTTTATTTTCAAGTATTTGCGAGTACAACTAATATAAGTAAGGTTGATTTTTTGTGATATTTATCATAGAATGTCATATTCGTGTCATCATGCTGTGTTATAGTATGCCGACACGAAGGGGCGATGATTATGATAGAGATAGCTAAAACAACACCAGTGCTTGAAGGACAAGCCGTAAGACAAAAAAGGATAATACCCAATAAAAA
>JALUHL010000022.1 GCA_027053695.1 Ghiorsea sp. | reverse complement strand
CATGGCTATAGGTGCATCCGGGATGATCCACCATCAGCACCCCAATATCCTCAATGGGAATCGAACCAACCACTTCCCCTTCCCGCTTGAGCACAAGCTGCATATCTTTCACCGAGATATAAGCAGGCGCTGTGGATATTTCGATGATACGTTTAATCATTGGCAGAATATATCTTGCCTAATGGGTCAATTGATATTTTATGCCCTTTAAAGGAGTTTGGCGTTTTAGTAATACGTTCTTCTTTATTTTGTATTGAAGCGGCATTATGTAGCCTTAAAGTCATTTCGCCTGTTGTTCCTTTAAGCTTCTGCACCCGATAAATTTCAAATTCATCTTCACCCTTAGGTACTTGCAGCAATTCATTGATAGACAGCGACATAATAAATTGCTGCCCATCTTCCAGCTTGCGCTGAATAATAGGCTCACCTCGCCTCGCTCGCTGTGCCGCTTCAAACATAGACACCACATGACCACTACGCTTGGTTTTACCTTTTTTATCCTGATATTCATAAATCACGATATGGTGATTACTGCCTTCCTGCATGGCGCGATAGGGCTTGCCCTGTTTATTTTTCAGCATACGCATCTTGGAAAAAGGCTTATGCAGACGTACCCGCTTAATCGGTTGCCCCGATTGCATGGTGGGCGGCTCTTTATCAGCCTCCTTCAAGGCTTTTTCAACATCGCTTTTGACTTTCGGGTCAAATCCTTTTTGTAGAATGTATGAGGTAATCGCACCTCTGATTTTATCATCTGCGATTTGTGTAATTTCCTTATGCGAAAGTGCCGTTATAGGTTTGCGAACGGCATACAGCTTCTGACCTTTTTCATCGGTAAACTTGAGCGCTCCATAAGCCGTTTCTTCATGCAAAGCGCCACGAATCTTACGCATCACCCGATGCGATACGATAATAGACTGAATACTTTGCTCTATATCATGACGAAACCCATCCCAAGGCATGGGAAACTGCTCTTGCGAAACCTTGTCCAGCCGCCCGTATTTGCTGGCAACACTGACTGCTTTGAGCGCCTTTGGCGTTGAAAGAGCCGTCACCACAGCATCCACAGCATGATGACGATGATCTTCGCGGGTTTTTTCGCCTGACTCATGCAAGATACTATTTAAGCCCCAAAGGTGGCGCAAAGTTGCTGTCATCTGCCCACGCCCTGATTGCACACCATATTTGCCAACCAGTTGCTGCAAATACTTGCTTACTTCACGGCTAATATAGCGGGTATCATTAAGCTGGCGCTCAATAAATGAATCCAGATCAATCTCTTTTTGCCTAAACTTGTTCCACTTTCGATAGCCGAAGGGCGGCGTAAATTTCCGCACTATGGCAAGCATGGTCTGGTATCTCTCTTCATCAGCGTGGTATGCCTCATAAGGAGTACGATTGTTTTTGGTGGCATTTTCTGAACTCATACACAGCGTTTTATTGACATAGGAATCATCTAAAGTGCGTGAGTATGGCAGAATATGCTCAATTTCAACTTCCGAAGAAAACAACATGGCAGCATTAATAGGTTTACCTGTATATGGGCATTGCTTATTGCACTCTTCCCACAAACGGAATTTGATGATGTCAT
>JALUHL010000021.1:328-1607 GCA_027053695.1 Ghiorsea sp. | reverse complement strand
GGGGGAAGTTTTATCAAGATTGTGACGGTGATGAAGCCGCTGCGCTGAAGGCTTTGCATAAGAAAGAAAGCGAGTTGTTTGGCAGTGCGGCAAAAGATGGTAAAGGCGGGCAAGGGGATTTTTTATTAGAAATTAAAAGTAAGCCATTAAATAACAAGGAGTTCTCTCCCAAAAGTGGTCATCAATACCTTCTGGGGCAAGGCTTATATCATTTTAAGCAAGGCTTGTTACGCCAGCCCATTTATTCAGGAGAGTTTGATGTAATATTGCGATTTCGTAAAAATGATAAAATAGACACTATGAAAGAAGCTCTCATTTGCTTGGGGTGTTTAGGTGGGCTGGGATCTAGAGCGAGAAAGGGTTTTGGGTCGTTATCCATTGCTTCGTTAAAAGTTAATGGAGATGAGCAAGAATTACCACAAAATGCAGATGAGTTACAGCAATTATTTCAATCCATGATAAATAGTTGTGATGGTTTGCCTCCATACTCTGCATTTTCAGTATATTCACGCATTGATATATCTCAAATGGGTAAGAACGCTACGGATCTGTTGAATATTGCAGGAAATGAATTGCAAATGTACCGAGGTTATGGGCGAAAGCAGGGCGGCAAGCATAAAATTAATGGTACTGATGCTGAACAAAATTTTGCAGAAGATCATGATCTTGTCCTTGATTTTATCAATGGTGAAGGTCTCTCCAAACATCCTGATCGTGTCATGTTTGGGTTGCCACATAATTACTTTTTCTCTTCTATTAAGAAGGGAGTAGATGTTGAAGCATCTGGCAAAGGAAGAACTCGGCGAGCTTCACCCCTAATCTTGCATATTCATGAGTTTCCCAATCAGCAATGCGCCTTAATACAAACATTACTGCCTGCTACCTTCTTACCTGAAGGAGATAAAGTGAAGCTCAAATATAAGCGGGGTTCACGTGATGTGGTTACACAAAAAGTCATGCCTCAAGAAAATTGGGATGTTGTGTATGACTTCATGGATCGCTTTGATAATCGTATATCAGTGTTTGGAGGTGCGGCATGAGTGATCAGCAATATCTTCATTTTACACTTGGCCCTGTGCAAGGCTTTGTGGCGCAGGCACGGCGCACACGCGATTTTTGGGCGGGTTCATTCTTATTGTCTTGGTTAACTGCGCATGCCATAAAGGCGGTGCAAGATGCCAGTGGTACGATTGTGATGCCTTCGGTGCAAGGTGCTGATGGTACGATTGTGATGCCTTCGGTTAAGGGTGATGCGCTGCTTGCGCGATTAGAAAAAGAA
>JALUHL010000021.1:0-318 GCA_027053695.1 Ghiorsea sp. | reverse complement strand
ATACAAACATTGCTGCCTGCTACCTTCTTACCTGAAGGAGATAAAGTGAAACTCAAATATAAGCGGGGTTCACGTGATGTGGTTACACAAAAAGTCATGCCTCAAGAAAATTGGGATGTTGTGTATGACTTCATGGATCGCTTTGATAATCGTATATCAGTGTTTGGAGGTGCGGCATGAGTGATCAGCAATATCTTCATTTTACACTTGGCCCTGTGCAAGGCTTTGTGGCGCAGGCACGGCGCACACGCGATTTTTGGGCGGGTTCATTCTTATTGTCTTGGTTAACTGCGCATGCCATAAAGGCGGTGCAAGATG
>JALUHL010000020.1 GCA_027053695.1 Ghiorsea sp. | reverse complement strand
GTCTACACTTTTTATCATGTAAGGAATCGCTTATGCCGCATTTAGTTCTTATCGATGGTCCCAACTATGTTTTTCGTGCTTTCCATGCTGTAAAACACAATTTAAGCAACTCCAAAGGGCATCCGACCAACGCTGTGTTTGGCTATGTGCAAATGGTGCGCTCTATTCTTAAAGATTTAAGCCCAACGCATGTGGCCGTGGTATTTGACCCCAAGGGTGGCACGTTTCGTAATGAGATGTATGCAGAATACAAGGCGCATCGCCCACCCATGCCTGAAGATTTGGCAGCGCAATGGGATTATATTTATGAAGTGACCGACGCTTTTAATTTTGCACGCATCTGTGTGCAAAATTATGAAGCCGATGATGTGATTGCCACTTTAGCTCGCCAAGCGGAAGCCAAAGGTTGGGATGTAACCATTGTATCTACCGATAAAGATTTGATGCAGTTGGTTGGCGATAAGATTTGGATGCTAGATACCATGCGCCGCAAAGAGTATGGGATTGATGAAGTCAAAGAAAAGTGGGGTGTGGAGCCTGCGAAAGTCCAAGATTTACTCGCGCTTGCAGGGGATTCTGCAGATAATATTCCTGGTGTGCCAGGCATTGGCCCAAAAACTGCATTGGAGTTAATCAATACCTATGGTGATTTGGAAGGTATTTTAAGCCATGCTCATGAAATTAAGCAGAAGAAACGCCGTGAAAACCTGATTGAGTTTGCAGATGATGCGCGGCTTTCGTATCAGCTGGTGGCACTGAATGAGAAAACGCCACTTCCTTTGACCTTGGATGATTTAAAAGTACAAAAGCCCAATCGAGAAAAGTTAGCCAAAGTGTTTGCCGAGCTTGAATTCAGGCGATTAACGGCTGAATTTTTGGATGGTGATGAAGTGGTGACAGCATCGGTTGTTGCTTCACCTGATGAGGAGAGCAGTGAAGCAGTAGAAGTGTTTGCTGAACAAAAACCATTGACCACTATCATTGTGGATGATGCAAGCAAGTTGGCAGATTTGATGAATGTATTCAATGCTGCGGAGCTTATCGCGGTGGATACAGAGACTACATCCTTAAATATCCATGATGCAGACTTGGTGGGTTTATCATTTTCTGTGCAAGCGGGTATAGGTTATTATGTGCCTGTGGCGCATAGGGGAGCTGATTTATTAAGCGAAGCACCCAAACAGTTGGATAAAGAAACAGTGCTTTCGACTTTAAAACCTATGTTGGAAGATGAAAACAAGCCCAAGTGTTTACAAAATAATAAATATGACAGACAAATTTTGCGCAATGAAGGCATCAAGCTTGCTGGTGTGAAATATGATACCATGTTGATGGCGTATGTTTTGGAAGCTGGGCAAGCAGTGAGTATGGATAAACTTGCGCTCAAATATTTAGGGCATGAATGTGTTTCCTTTGAATCCATTGCGGGAAAAGGCACTAAACAAATCACTTTTGATTTGATTGGCATTGAAGAAGCCGCGAAATATGCGGCAGAAGATGCGGAGGTAACACTTAGGCTTTGTCAAAAATTCCAAGATAAGTTGGGTAAACGTATCAAACGCCATGATGATATTGAGCTGCCCTTATCTTTTGTGCTTGCGGATATGGAGTGGGATGGTGCATATATTGATGTGGCGCAATTGCATACGCTTTCAAGCAAGTTTGGTGAGCGTATTGAGGCGTTGCAGACCAAAATTTTCGAGGCTGCAGGTGAAGAGTTTAATATTCAATCACCCAAACAGTTGGGCGTATTACTGTTTGAAACCTTAGGTATTGAAGGTGGCAAAAAAACCAAGTCTGGGCAGTGGGCAACAGGGCAAGAAGTCTTGGAGAAACTGGCAGCAGAGTATGAAGTGCCACGTTTGATTTTAGAAGTGCGTAGTTTATCTAAGCTTAAATCAACTTATACTGATGCTTTGCAGAAATTGGTGAACAAAAAAACAGGACGTGTTCACACTTCATACAATCAAGCCGTAACCACCACGGGTCGTTTGTCGTCAACCAACCCGAACTTACAAAATATCCCTATTCGCAGTGAAGAAGGGCGGGAAATTCGTAAAGCGTTTGTCGCAGAAGATGGTAATCAATTGATTGCAGCGGATTATTCGCAAATTGAATTGCGTTTGATGGCACATTTTTCAGGGGATACCAATTTAAAACAAGCATTTGCCGATGGCTTGGATATTCATGCGGCAACTGCGGCCTCGGTCAATCAAATACCGCTAGAGGAAGTCACGGGTGAGCAGCGCAGGCAAGCCAAAGCGGTCAATTTTGGTATTTTGTATGGTATGAGCGCATTTGGTCTGGCGAAACAATTGGGTGTAAGCCGCAGTGATGCCAAGATGTTTATTGAGGCTTATTTTGCCCAATACCCTACCGTGCAAGCCTTTATGGACGAAACCTTGGAAAAAGCACGCGCGCAGGGGTATGTAGAAACATTATTGGGGCATAGGGTGCAAGTGTCTGACATCAATAGCAGCAATGGTATGCAAAAGGCGTATGCCGAGCGCACAGCGATTAATGCACCATTGCAAGGTTCGGCGGCAGATATTATCAAGGTTGCCATGGTCAACTTACAACCACGTTTACTTCGTGAATTTCCACAAGCACGATTGATTATGCAAGTGCATGATGAACTGATTGTGGAATGTAGTGCCTCTGATGTAGAACAAGTGTCAGCGTTGCTCAAAGAAGTGATGGAAGCAGCAATCGTGCTTGATGTGCCTTTGATTGCAGATATTGGTATTGGCACTAGCTGGTTTGAATCGCATCAACTATAATATAAAAAGTTGATTGATTTTTAAAGGACAGAGGGACTATGAATTTACTTTCCATCCTTAGGGAACACCTCAAACATGGACATAAGGAACAAATATACCATCGTACATTAACCCAAGTTATGTTGGGACTTGCTACGATCATTTTAGGCATTTTCTTCTTTGTGCATCTTTTTGTGGCGCAATATATAATGGCTGCAATTCAAGGTGTACTGGCTATTCTATATGGTCTAGCATATTTTGATTTTTTTCATGTGGCAAACCAACGATTCAAAGAAGTAGCAGTGGTGACTGGCACATGTGTCCTTTTCTGGTTTTTTCTTATCGATGGTGGTATTGCAAAGACCGCTATTTATTGGATTCCTTTTTTCCCATTTATGATATTTGCTGTTGCAGGTATTTATCGTGGTTTATGGTGGGTTGTCTTTTTTTTGCTCGGAGCAATCATTATTGAAGCTTTGGACTATATGGATGTGTTGCATACACCTTATACAGTTGAAGAGATTGTCTTCTTTTTTGTGTCCTTTGTATTTTATGTAGTTGTTGGTTTGGTGTTTGAGGCTTTACGTAGTTTGCAGCAAAATGCACTGGAAGATAAGAATGAAAGTTTACTGGAAGTACGAGAGAAATTAAATCATACACTTGGTCATTTAGAGCAGGAAATTGAAAAAAGAACCGTTGAACTTAAAGAAAGTAATCAGCAACTTGAACAAGAGATAAAAAGCCATAAATCCACCAATCAGGATTTACGAGAAACAGAACAAAAGTTCTTTCAAGCACAAAAAATGGAAGCCTTGGGTA
This sequence comes from Ghiorsea sp., assembly GCA_027053695.1. Lineage (GTDB taxonomy): Bacteria > Pseudomonadota > Zetaproteobacteria > Mariprofundales > Mariprofundaceae > Ghiorsea. Next base: position 2,172 of record JALUHL010000020.1, on the reverse strand, counting down.
CATTGGTTGGCGGTTTGGCTCATGACTTTAGTAATGTTATGTCAGGGATTAGCGCTAATCTATTCTTTATTCAGCGTGAAATTAAAGGCAATGCATTGGTGCAGGACAAACTTGATGATGTGGAAAAATTGGTGTTTCATGCCTCAGAGATGAGTAAGCAGCTTTTAACATTTGCGCGCAAAGATGAGGTAGAAAAGAAATGTTTTGATATGGGTTCTTTTATCAATGAGGCATTAAAGTTAGGTGTTATATCTTTGTCTTCAAGGATTAAAATAGAAAAGGATTTGACGCAGTTGCCATTGCCAATTTCTGGTAGTGCAACACAGTTGCAGCAAGTTTTGTTAAATCTATTAAATAATGCAAAAGATGCACTTTCTACGATACAAGAACCTCAAATTAAGGTGACACTTAAAACATTGGAAGAAGCAAAACACTTGCGTGTGAATCACCCTAGCTTGGAAGGAGAATGGTTATATTTATGTTTCTACGATAATGGTGGGGGCATATCACAGAAAAACCTCGTGCATATTTTTGAACCATTCTTTACGACCAAAGAATCAGGTAAGGGCACGGGGCTAGGGTTGGCGATGTGTTATGGTGCAATTAAATCGCATGGGGGTATGATTGAAGCAGAAAGTGACGCCAATCAAGGCACGTCTTTTCATGTCTATTTACCATTAGAAACGAATGAAAAAGAACAACAAAAACATAACGTACATGATAAAAATTTGATGGGTAATGGCGAAACAATACTAATTGCTGATGATGATAAAGCGCTTCGTCTTGCGCATCAAAGTGCGCTTGAAAACCTTAATTATAAAGTTCTCTTGGCTGAAGATGGTCTTGAAGCAATTAAAATATACGCACAAGAGAAAGCACAAATCAATTTGGTGATGATGGATAGCATGATGCCTAAGATGGATGGTATAAAAGCAGCGCAGCATATTTTAATGATGGATAAACAAGCTAAAATATTCTTTGCCACAGCTTATGAAAAGGATGGTACAACAGGGCGTTGGTTAAGCCAAGATGCCAAAGAACTTGATTCTATACGCAGGTTGCAAAAACCATTTACGATTGAACAGTTATGCTGGGTGATTCGAGAGGAGCTTATATAAGTGTTTGTTGCTCGATTGGTATAAGTTTGCTGTTAATGGGAGCTGAACTAGAAACTATAGTTCAGCTGATGAAATGTTTCGTACCCACAATCATTAGAATTGTTGGTGTTTTGGTGGTTTCTTGTACGACAGCCCAACCTTATTGTTGAAGGTGGGTGTTCCAATGGGCATTATGCCTTAACCAAAGCTATTCACTTTGTAGTTTTACAAGGTACAATTTCTCAGTTATTACGTTGGGCTTTATGATAGTGTGGAGCTTGTAAGATAAGTTTTAGTTATGAAATGCTTTCTTTTAAGGTCACAGTTGTGCGTGATAAAGGTCTGGTTAGGCTACTTGAAGCATATAGTATGACCATGCTTATTTCGGGATCTCTAAGTATGATGGCTGTGATGCGTTGTAAAAAGTAAGTGGTAAAGTAAATAGTTTTTGGGGTAAAGAATGAGGAAAATAGTTTTTCCAGCAGCTGGAATGGGCACACGTTTTCTGCCAGCGACTAAGGCAACACCAAAAGAAATGTTGACGGTGGTTGATAAACCCATGATTCAATATGGTGTTGAAGAGGCGCTGGCTGCAGGCTTGAATGATATTATTATGATTACTGGGCGGGGTAAACATGCCATTGAAGATCATTTTGATATTTCTGCAGAATTAGAAGCCAACCTTCATGCATCAGGTAAAGATGAGTTGTATAAAGAAGTTTCTCGTGTGGCACAAATGGCGACCATTGCATATATCAGACAAAAGGTTGCCAAAGGATTGGGGCATGCTGTGTTATGTGCGGAGCCTTGGGTGGGCGATGAAGTGTTTGGTGTATCCTTAGCGGATGAATTGATGGTTTCACAAGTCCCTGTGATGCAGCAGTTACGTGAAGCACATGAAAAAACAGGGTTTTCTGTGGTGGCTATGGCGCGTGTGCCTAAGGAAGAAGTATCTCGATATGGCATTGCACAAGTTGAAGAGGAAGAAAATGGTTTGTATCGCTTAAATGGCTTGGTTGAAAAACCTGCGGTTGAAGATGCGCCTTCAGATTTGGCTATGATTGGACGTTATGTG
>JALUHL010000019.1 GCA_027053695.1 Ghiorsea sp. | reverse complement strand
GCAGCCTCACCACCTGCTTGCCGCGAAGCCATACGAACCGCTGCATCTTCTACAGATAAATCCAACCAAATCGTCACATCAGGGCTTAAGCCACATTCTGCCCATGTCAGCATATCCCTTAATGTTTGGTTATCTTCCAAAGCTCTGCCTGCCAGCTGATAAGCAAGTGTTGAGTCGGTATATCGATCACACACCACCACTTGCCCAGCCTCAAGCGCAGGTTTTATCACCTGCTGCACATGCTGCGCTCTATCTGCTAAAAATAATAACAGTTCTGTTTCTGCCACAGGTGTATGCTCACCCGATAATAACAAATGCCGGATTTTCTTACACAAAGGCGAATCCCCTGGCTCAAATGTTTGCAGCACATCCCTGCCTTGTTGTTTTAACCAATCCACGGTGCGTAGTAGTTGCGTGGTTTTGCCGCTACCATCTCCACCTTCAAATGTAATAAACTTGCCCATACGCCCTTTTTACACACCCAGCCCTTGAAAGTCTACTTTATGATTGAGAAACTTACTCGCCAAATCACCCACTTTAGTTGCATCACCTGATGTATAAAATAATGCTGTACCCTTAGCCCCTGCATCCATGCTTTGTAGCTGGCTCTTTAATTGTTTAGCCACTGCAACACCCGTACTCATGATATGCACTTGCTCCCCCACCAGCTTACGCAACAAGGGTTCAATCAGCGGGTAATGCGTGCATCCCAACACAATCGTATCCACAGCTTCATCCAACATCGGTTGCACATACTTTAAGAGTAGCTGGCGAGTTGATTCACCTTCCAGCTCGCCTTGCTCAATAGCTTCCACCAAGCCAAAGCAAGGTTGGGTGATGATTCTCGCCTTATGCTGGTGCGCATCCAATAGGTTAGAAAATTTATCGCTTTTTAAGGTGTTCTCCGTGGCGAGCACCCCCACCACACCCGATGATGTGATGTCCACGGCAGGTTTAATCGCTGGTTCCATACCAATCACTGGAATATCCAATTTTTCTCGCAGCGTGTGGATGGCAACAGCCGTGGCCGTGTTGCATGCCACCACCAAAGCTTTAATCTTATGCTGTTGAATCAGTGTGTTGGCGATATAGAGGCAACGGTTTACGATATCACCAGCATCTTTCTCGCCATAAGGCGCATACGCAGAATCTGCGATATAGACCAAGCTTTCATGTGGCAGCAACGTTTGGATATCTTGCAACACCGTCAACCCGCCTAAACCCGAATCAAATACACCTATGGGATGATTATTCATGTGCACAAACTAGCGGTGAAATGGATATTCTCCAAAACTTTTAAGTCATAACCTTGCAGCGCTAAAGATGACAAAGCATCTTTGCGCACTATCCTTCGCAACTATGATGACATTTACCCTAATCTTCCTTGCTGCACTATTCATTTCCACAGCCGTTGAATTTTGGCTTGATAGCCGCCAAATGAAATCCGTGAAAGAGCATCGCGCTGCCGTACCTGGACGGTTTACTGATGTGATTCCATTATCAGCCCACCAAAAAGCAGCCGACTATACTGCTGCCAAACTTAAGCTCGGCACTTGGGCAGGTTTATACAGCTTGGGACTATTGCTTATATGGACATTGGGCGGTGGCTTGGATGCG
>JALUHL010000018.1 GCA_027053695.1 Ghiorsea sp. | reverse complement strand
CTGCAACAGTTGCACACTCTACAAGAAGCAGAATTAAGCTTGGATTTACCTTCATTTGATGTATCTCGCATGCAGCGTGAATGCGATTTATATTTGGACTGGTATTTACCCTTTATCAAGAAACACACACCCGACCAAGCAGAAAGACAAGCCTTTCATGCTGCATTATTACCCTTGCTGGAAGAAATCCATCAGCTTCCTCAAGCTGCTGTTCACTTGGACTACCATAGCCGAAATCTGATGGTGCCTGCTGATGGTTTACCGCTTGGGGTAATTGATTTTCAAGATGCCGTACTTGGCCCTATCACTTATGACTTGGCATCCTTGCTTTATGATTGTTATCAAGACTACCCTGAAAGCGAAAGAAAGGCGTGGAGCAAGTATTTTTATGATACCTTGCCTGAAAAACACCGCACTTATTTCACTGATGTTGAAGCATGGCATAAAGCTCTTCGCCTTACCTCACTGCAACGCCACATTAAGGTATTGGGTATTTTTGCAAGGCTTGCCCATCGCGATGGAAAAACTCAATTCTTGAATGAAATACCCCTGACCCATAAGCACTTTAGCGATGAGTTAAGCGCATTATCCTTGAAATTACCACTTTTAAACGCCTAAAAAACATCATTTAACATTGCTCAAAAGCTAACTTTTCACTATCATGCCTCGCTCGAAGAAAAGGAGTGAAGCTGTTGTTTAAACGCATCCTAATTGCTAACCGTGGCGAGTGTGCCATTCGTATTATCCGAGCTTGCAATGAGCTGGGCATTGAATCTGTCGCCGTATATTCTGAGCCAGATAGCCATGCCCTACACGTTAAAAAAGCCGATAAAGCTATCCTTATTGGTCCTGACCCTGTTAAAAGTTATTTAAATATTCATCGCTTGGTGGATATTGCCATCAAAGCCAAAGTGGATGCTATTCATCCGGGTTATGGCTTCCTTTCAGAAAACCCTGATTTTGCTCAAGCTATCCTAGATGCAGGCATTGCATACATTGGCCCCTCCCCTGATGCCATTGAGAATATGGGCAGTAAAACCAATGCGCGCACAGCTATGCTTGCTGCGGGTGTGCCATGTATTCCTGGCACTGAAGCATCTTTGGTTAGCCCTGAAGAAGCTTTAGAGACTGCCCAAGCCATGGGCTACCCTGTGATGCTTAAAGCTGCTGCTGGCGGTGGTGGGCGCGGCATTCGTCGTTGCGATAGCGATGCTGAAGTGCTTGAAAATTATGAGCTTACCACCAACGAAGCCATGACTGCTTTTGGCAATGGCGAGTTGTTTATGGAGAAGTGCATTGTTGAACCTCGCCATATTGAATTCCAAATTTTAGCCGATTCGCATGGCAACTGTGTGCATTTATTTGAGCGCGATTGCTCCATTCAGCGCCGCAATCAAAAATTGATTGAAATTGCTCCATCCAACTATATCACAGAAGAGCTTCGCACCAAAATGGGCGACGTGGCTGTGAAGGCAGCTTTGGCTGTGGGTTATGAGAATGCAGGTACCGTTGAATTTTTGGTGGATAAAAACCACGATTTCTTCTTCATGGAAATGAATACCCGCCTGCAAGTGGAGCACACCATCACCGAAGCGATTACAGGCGTGGATATTGTTGCCCAGCAAATTGCCATTGCCGCTGGCGAGCCGCTTCCTTTTAAACAAGAAGATTTAAGCCATAAAGGCAGTGCGATTGAATTTCGTGTGAACGCAGAGGACCCGCAAAATGGATTCTTCCCCAATCCCGGGCGCATCACGCGCTATCATTCACCCGGTGGCCCTGGTGTACGCGTGGATGGTTGTGTTTATCCGGGTTATACCATTCCGCCGCATTATGATTCCATGTGCGCTAAGCTGACGGTTTGGGCACCGGATTGGCAGCATGCGGTCACCCGCTCTCAACGCGCCTTAAAAGAATATGATATTCGCGGCGTAAAAACCACATTGGCATTTTATCGAAATATTGCCGCAGCTGATGTGTTCCTTGCAGGTCAGTTTGATACTGGCTTTATGGATCAACACCCTGAATTATTAGATTATAAACCATTTGAAGCACGTGAAGATATTGCCGCAGCTGTGGGCGTGGCGATTGCTGCGCATGCAGGCTTGTAGGAAAAGGATTAAAACATGACGCAAACAAAGAAAAAAATAGCGGTAACTGAACTTGCCCTACGCGATGGACACCAATCATTATTAGCCACGCGCATGCGTTTGGATGATATGTTACCCATTTGTGAAAAAATTGACCAAATTGGCTATTGGTCGGTTGAAGCATGGGGAGGCGCTACCTTTGATACCTGCCTACGTTATTTAAAAGAAGGTCCTTGGATGCGTTTGCGCGAGCTAAGCAAAGCTATGCCCAATACCAATATCCAAATGCTTCTTCGCGGTCAAAACCTGCTTGGTTATCGCCATTATGCAGATGATGTGGTGCGCAAGTTTGTTGATATGGCGGCAGCCAATGGCGTGGACGTGTTCCGCACCTTTGATGCCATGAATGATTTGCGCAACGTGCGCACAGCCATCACGCAAGTCAAAGAAAATGGTAAACATGCAGAAGGCACGATTTGTTATACCACTAGCCCAGTGCATACCTTGGATTATTTCGTGGATTTGGCCAAAGGCTTTGAAGATATGGGCTGCGATACCCTTGCCATCAAAGACATGGCAGGGTTGTTAACGCCAATCGCCACCAAAGAGTTGGTGACTGCGCTTAAATCTTCCATTGATATCCCACTTCATTTGCACTCTCATTCAACATCAGGTGTCGCTGAAATGGTGCAATGGGAAGCTGTGCATGCAGGTTGTGATATTATTGATACAGCCATTTCTCCCCTTTCAGGCGGCACTTCGCATCCAGCAACAGAATCTATGGTTGCTGCCCTTGCTGAGACTGAATACGACACAGGTTTGAATTTGGATGCACTACAAGATGTGGCAGCATATTTTCGTGATGTGCGCAAGAAATATGCGCGCTTTGAATCGGATGTCACTCGCGTCGATACCCGCGTATTCGTGAATCAAATTCCTGGTGGCATGATTTCTAACCTTGCCAATCAACTTAAAGAACAAGGCGCATTGGATAAAATGGATGCCGTACTTGATGAAATCACAGAAGTACGCAAAGACTTTGGCTACCCATCGTTGGTCACCCCAACCAGTCAAATCGTAGGCACGCAAGCGGTGTTAAACGTGGTCTCTGGTAAGAAATATAAAGTGATTACTGAAGAAACCAAAGACTACCTTAAAGGCATGTACGGCAAAGCTTTGGGTGAGATTAACAAGGATGTACAAAAGAAAGCTTTGGGTGATGAAGAGCCGATTACTGTACGCCCTGCTGACCTTATCCCTAATGAATTGGATGCTTTAACCCGCGAAGTGGGAGATCGCGCCAAGTCTATCGAAGATGTTTTATCCTATGCCATGTTTCCTACGATTGCTTTGGAATTCTTTGAAGAGCGCGAGTCGGGCAACTTTAACCCTGAACCCTTAGAGGTTGAGCAAACCGTGACTGATACCGAAGCTACAGCACCAGCGCTTGCGCCAACGGAATTCAATATCACCATCCATGGTGAAGAATACCACATCAAAATCGAAGGTACGGGTCATATCGAAGATGATTTGAAACCCTATTACGTCAAAGTTGATAATGTTTTGGAAGAAGTTTATTTAGAAACATTAACTGAAATGGTACCAACGCTTGATGGCCGCAGCATTGATGCAGATAAAGTATCCAAAGGCTCTAAGCGCCCTAAAGCCCGTAATGATAGTGATGTGACTACGCCTATGCCGGGTCGTATTGTAGCCGTGAACGTCCAAGAAGGTGATACTGTGGAAGCTGGGGATACTGTTGTAACTGTTGAAGCTATGAAAATGGAAAACCCTGTGCATGCACCCGTTGCAGGCACAGTGAAAGCCATTTATGTTGCCGAGGGTGACACCGTCAACCCTGATGAATGCTTGATTGAAATTGAGTAAGTCACGCGCATAAACAATATAAAGCCTTGTTTGGACGTGATTCAAGCAGGGCTTTTTTGTAAGTATCATTTTAAACGCTGGTATAGCGAAAAAGAAACTCGCTGCTGAGGTATTTATGTTTGGATTGAATAAAAAACGAAAGATGGCTTCCGCCCGTCATATCTTGGTTGCTGATGAAGCAGAATGCCAAAAGCTGAAAGAAGACATTGAAGCAGGTGCAGACTTTGCAGAAGTTGCTGCCAAGCATTCTACCTGTCCTTCTTCAGCTAAAGGCGGCGATTTAGGCACATTCAGAGAACGCGCCATGGTCAAAGAATTTAATGATGTGGTCTTTTCTGCCGCATTGAATGAAGTGCATGGTCCTGTCAAAACCAAGTTTGGTTATCATCTCATTCAAATCACCAAACGCAGCAATTAATTCCGATAAAAGCTATCTACGCATTGATGTTGTTCATCCAAGGTGAGTACCACATCAGCAGTTTGCGGCATTGTTGCTAAGCCATGCCGTGTTAAACGCTCATAATGCGCCAAGAAGCGATGTAAGGCATCATCATCCATAGTAGAAGCAGGTTGATGTGCAAAAGTATCTTGCTCTTGCTGTTTTCGCCACGAAAAAACCGATGCCATACTTGGAGCTTTGAGGTAAATCAGCTTATCCACCTCTTGAAACAATGTTTGATACTCATTTGCTAAAGCATGATTCACCTGCTTACGCCACACGCCACCTTTATCTTCTTCAGCTTCAAGTGCATTGATGGGACGGATAAGCGCATCACTTCTTTGCGGCTCAAGCCCCAAACACCACCCCTCAAACAGCACAATATCAACAGGTGTGTTGCAACGCTGCCATAGAGCTTTCGGCTTGGGATTATCGGTTCGTTTATCAAAACGTGGCAAAAGTACTTCACCCTGCTCACCTTGGAGTTGTTGTAAAACGTGTATGCCCAAATTCACATCATGCGTGCTTGGTACACCCCTAGTTTTAAACAATGGATGAATATATCTAGCTAGTTTTGTGCGCTGGTTTTGAGAAAGGTATAAATCATCCAGTGAAAGCAATGCTACCGAATAATTATCACTTAATGATGCCTTTAAAGCTTGAGCCAGCGTTGATTTCCCCGTGCCTTGCGCCCCTGCAATGCCTACCACCAAGGTTGCTTTCACATGCTTTTGTTGCTCTATCCAAGCAGCCAGCTCGTTTTTCATAAGAGATACATCATGCTTTGCGCTGAAAACAATGCACCCACACAGGCGCATCGTCTTGCCAGCTCATACCTTTATGCATATTCAAGATAAGGTTTTTATACATAGCCAAGGATGGATAACCCTCCGCTTGGGCGCTTTCATCATTCATCTCACCCAGCGTTTCCCGCCTTAAATCGGTCATTTCAAACGTGATACCGTCCAATTCAAAGGTCTCACCCGGATAAGCATACACACCATCCCTACGCTGCTGTGTCTTTTGCCCAGCAAGAGCAGCTTGCACCAGCTTAGGATGGCGCACCAACCGATCAATACTGCATGTTTTTTCTGGGTAATCGCTCATATAAACCTCTTTTACGCAATGCTTCAAGTCTATGATATATATAAGGAAATGTAAAAAAGTATTGCTATTTTGTTCGCTTTATGATAGAAGATAAATCGCTCGCTGAGCAAGATTAAAGACAAAGGAGAATGTTCAATGCTAGGAAGACATCAACGGATTACAGCAAAAGAAAGAACCTTGGTCACCACCGAATTTAAACAAGCACACAGCTTCCATACCCATGAAAAAAGAAGGCTAAAAAGAGCCATGAATAAACGCCTAAGACAAGCACTTAAACAAGAGGCTTCTTTAGCATAAACACCTACAATTGA
>JALUHL010000017.1 GCA_027053695.1 Ghiorsea sp. | reverse complement strand
CCAGGGCCTTCGCCCACAGGGTTTAGGGATGTGTCGGGCGCACCCAAGGGTAAAGGCAATGAATTTAGTACACCCGCCAAAGAAGTGGTGAGTGCATCCTTGCAAACCTTAAATATGGGTGGTGGTTATTGTGTGCCGGGTTGGCGACATAAACTATTATGGCTAATACAGAAGCTGACACCTCGATTTATTTCGCTGGCTTTGATGGCGAACTACCTCAAAAAATAATTGAACGCTAACTTCCCTTTTACATGGCAGCTTAGACTTTCCAAACGTGCCAAGCGCCCACGCTTGACCATCAGCAACTATGGAGAAGTAGAGCTTGTATGGCCGTATCGTATGCCCAAGCGGTATATGCAGCCTATGTTGACGCAGCATACAGCTTGGGTGCTTAAGCAGTTATCGTCGTTAAACATTCAAGGAAGAAGAAATATGGACTTGCCTGAAAGCATTGATTTTTCGGCTTTGGGGCAGAAGTGGGCGCTTGATTACCAGCCTTCCTCGCTTTCACGTATTCAGTTGAGCGAGCAGGGTTTTATGCTCACAGTTACAGGTGGCATGGGTGATAAAGAGCAAGTACGCCAAGCTTTGTTAGCATGGGTCAAGAAGAAGGGTAGGCAGCATTTAAAACCTTGGCTTGCTGATGTGGCGCAAGACATGGGTTTATCTTATGGCTCGGTTGCTATTCGTTTACAAAAACGGCGCTGGGGTAGCTGCTCTGCGAAAAGAAATATCAACCTCAATGCAGGGCTTTTGTTTTTGCCTGACTTTTTGGTGCGGCATGTGCTTATTCATGAATTAACTCACCTCAAACATTTGAATCATTCGCCAGCCTTTTGGCAGGATGTCAAAAGGTTCGATACGAACTACAAAGAGAATCGTAAACTTTTACAGCAATATGGCTTGAAGCTGCCGATGTGGTTGCACCAAAGCTTTGATGATAACTTGCATAAATAGGTAAACAGGTAAAAATAGCACGATGAAAGATGATGATTTCCGAAAAACCAATGTAGCAGATGCCGTGATTGGGCATATTGATAAAGCATTAAACAATATTTTTATTGCGCAAAGCACGCAGCGCGAATATCCCGCAGAGCAAACAGGCGAGGATAACTTGAACGCTGAACAAAAGAAAAAAGCTGCGGGTTTGATGCGGGTGAACCATGCTGGGGAAATGGCAGCTCAGGCTTTGTATCATGGGCAATCCCTCATTGCTCGAGATAAAACGCTTAAAGATAAACTCAAGCATGCATCTGAAGAAGAAGCTGACCATTTGAATTGGTGCAGAACGCGCTTGGATGAGCTGGGTGAAAAACCATCTTTGTTTGACCCATTGTGGTATGTTGGCTCGTTTGCGATTGGCATTGCAGCAGGTGCGGTGGGCGACCGATGGAACTTGGGATTTTTAGCGGAAACGGAATATCAAGTGGTCTCTCATTTGCAAGGTCACTTAGAAAACTTGCCTGAAGAAGATAAACGCAGCAGAGCCATTATTGAGCAAATGAAAATTGATGAAATGGGGCATGCACATTTAGCGGAAGATTTGGGTGCAGCGAAGTTGCCCACCATGGTGAAGTCGGGCATGAAGCTGACCTCCAAAGTGATGACAGGTGTGTCTGAAAAAATATAAATGAATCAAGACACCAATTTTGATGATTTAACTGAACATTTCCAAAAGCGTATTTATGGTAGCCGAAAAGGTAAGATACGGTTGGCGGTATTGCAGCGCGACTTAGAGCAACATGTGCCAGCATGGGCAAAGGGTGGCTTAAAGGTGATTGATGTGGGTGCAGGGCTTGGGCAGATGGGTTTGCAGCTTGCAGGGCTTGGGCATGATGTGTGTATCAATGATATATCTGCGAACATGTTAGCAGCAGCAAAGCAGACAGCATGTGAGCAAGATATAGAGAAAAACATACAATGGTCGCATGCACCATTCCAAGATTTAGAAGCAAAACCCTATGATTTGGTACTGTGTCATGCGGTATTGGAATGGCTGGAAAAGCCTGAGAGTTTTATCGCCAAATTGCATGAACTTACCCATGCAGACAGTTTAGTTTCATTGATGTTTTACAATAAAGACGCGCTTGTGTTTCATAATTTGGTGCGTGGCAACTTTAAAAAAATTAACAATAACGACTTTTCAGGCATGAAAGGGGGCTTAACCCCGCCAAACCCATTGCAGCCTACTTGGGTGGAAGATAAGTTGAACCAGCATGGTTTTGAAACCTTTTACCGCAGTGGTATTCGAGTGTTTAGTGATTATGTGGGCATGAAGCGCGGCGGTAATGAACATGAAGCGGATGTTTTGTCTATGGAGCTTCGATATTCTCAGCACATGCCCTATGTTTTATTGGGTAGGTATGTGCATGTGATGTGTAGGCGAAAATAAACACATATTAACCATTGCTAATATAATAAACCGACCTTATAGTTCGCTTTATGGAAATGATACCTCAAGAAAAAATCAGTACAGCAAGTGAAGGACTAAAAGCCATTGCGCACGAAGTTCGCTTGTCTGTTTTATGCCATTTGATGAGTGGCCCGCTGTGCGTACACGACTTGATTGAACGCACAGGTTCATCGCAATCTAACCTATCCCAGCATTTATCTAAAATGCGTATGATGGGTATCTTGACTAATGAGAAGCGTGGTCAGCAAGTCTATTACAGCATTGCTAACCCCGAGTTTGAAAAACTTCTCACCGCACTTCAAGGCATTTATTGCCCTGATGTTTGCGCTAAAAATAAACTTTAAAGTACACACCTTTAATCAAGCAGGAGCTTTGATATGTCAGTAGAACGTATTATTCATGTTGTTGCAGGATTTTTTATCATGTTATCGGTGGTGTTGTCAGGCGCACCACTGTCAGAGCCAACATGGTTATGGTTCACCCTGTTTGTGGGCGCAAACTTATTCCAATCAGGCTTAACGCAATGGTGCTTGATGGGCATCATCTTGAAAAAATTAGGCCTTAAATCTGAAGCCGCTTGTAAAACCTGCTAACCATGGCGTGGATTCAAAATAATTTACCACTGGTCATCGCATTTGTGATTGTTGGCTGGATGGTTTGGGGAAGGGTGATAAAGCCAAAAATGTTAGGTATTAAAAAGATGACTGCGGGTGCATACCCCGATTTTAAAGAAGACCATACTTTGGTGGATGTACGTTCATCAGGTGAATGGAACGGTGGGCATCCAGCGAATGCTATTCATATTCCTTTGAATGAATTTGAACAAAAAATGCATAAGATTGAGACAGATAAACCTGTGATTCTTATTTGTGCCTCAGGCATGCGTTCAGCGATGGCAGCAAGCATGATTGCCAAAGCAGGGCATAAGGATGTATATAATTTTGCAGGTGGTTTTGGCAGCTGGTGTGCTGCACAACTGCCACGAAAATAAGGGGATAACATGAAGAAATTATGGTTGATTGTGCTGGCTGGTTTGTTGGTTTCAGCTTGTGATGATGGACAGGTCAAAGGTGCAGGTCTTGCAAGCGTAGAAGAAGCGCATCAAGTATTGCTTAAAGGCAAACAGAATGAAGCTTTCCTATTTTTGGATGTGCGCACGCCGCAAGAATATGCTGCTGGTCATGTTCCGGGTGCGAAGAATGTGCCAGTTCAAGTTTTGGCAGATCATTTGGCTGAAGTGCCAAAGTCGGGTAAAGTATTTGTGTACTGCGAATCGGGTGTGCGCTCGACCAAAGCAACGCATATACTTGTGGATGCAGGCTTTGATAATATCATCAATATGAAGGCGAGCATGCGCGGTTGGCGAGGCGCTGGCTTCGAAATCGAACGTTAACATAGCGATAGGCTGCTTGGAAAAGCAGCCTTTTTTTATGCTTGTTTATTCAAACCCTACTTTTTACGCGGTTATAAATTAGCATATTAGCTATTGCTAAATTAAAAAAGCTTGGTAATGTTTCGCACAATTTATATAAAGTTTATTCAATAAAGCGATTGAAGTGGAGAGATGATATGGAAGTGACGGTGCAAGATTTTCATCACGTTGTAGAAACAGGTGATTTTGACCATTGGATAGATGTACGCACAGAAGAAGAGTTTAAAGCCCTTCGCCCTGATTGTGTTTTGGTGAAAAATCATCCTTTGGATCAAATTGATACCTTGGATTTGCCCAAAGATGCCAATATCTATTTAAGCTGTCGCTCTGGCGCACGTTCAGGCCAAGCACAACGATTTTTGATGCAAAAAGGTTATGCACATGTCACCAATGTCATGGGCGGCATTATGGCTTGGGAAGCAGCAGGCTACCCAACAATACAAGGTTAAACCTACACAAATCATAAGGTAAGGAGGTCAGTATGTTTGTAAGACAATTATTTGATGAAGCAACATGGACCTACACCTATCTGCTTGCTGATGAGCAAAGCAAAGAAGCCATCATCATTGATGCTGTGATTGAGCAGGTTGAGCGTGATGTGAAGCTGATTAATGAGCTTGGTTTGACGCTTAAATATGCGGTGGATACCCATGTGCATGCTGACCATATCACAGCATCAGGCTTGCTGCGTCAGCGTACAGGTTGCCAAACAGGTGTTGCGGCATCTGAAGGGGTGGAGTGTGTAGATGTGCCGCTTCAAGAAGGTGATGAGCTTCACTTTGGAGCGCATACATTGTGCGTATTGGAAACACCAGGTCATACATCAGGCTGCTTGTCCTTTCTAACGGAAGGTATGGTCTTCAGCGGTGATGCGTTATTTATTCGTGGCTGCGGACGCACTGATTTTCAAGCGGGCAATGCGGACACCCTTTATACATCGATTACTGAAAAAATTTATACCTTACCGGATGAAACACTTGTTTATCCCGGTCATGATTATAAAGGTATGATGCTTTCAACCGTGGCAGAAGAAAAAGAACATAACCCTAGAGTGAAGTTGGGAAGGCAAGGTTTTGTAGATTTGATGAACAATTTAAATCTGCCTATGCCTAAGCGCATTCATGAGGCTGTGCCAGCTAACTTGAAGTGCGGGCTAAGCAAAGAATCATAAAGAAGTTAAACACAATAAAGCCTCTGTTTAGAGGCTTTTACAATAAAAGGAGAAAAGTATGTTAAAGAAAATCCAAATGCTAGTTTTAGGTCTAATGCTGATGGCAACAACAAGTGTTTATGCTTGTGGTGTTGGGGAAATGACTCCTGAAGGTTATGAAAATGCACCAATTACCCATGCATATAACCATTGGAAACAGGGTAAAAATACAAAAATACCATTCGTGTTTGTTGATGTGCGTACACCTGAAGAATACAAAGCAGGTCATATTCCGGGTGCTGTGAATATTCCAGTGTCTGAAATTAAAGGCCGTATGAATGAAGTGCCTAAAGATAAACAAGTGTATGTTTATTGTCATTCGGGTAAACGTGCTGCCAAGGCTTCAGCTATTTTAGCCAAAGCAGGCTTTAGCGTTGAAAATATTCCTGAAAGCATGCAGGGCTGGAAAGCTGCTGGTTACCCAGTCGAGAAATAAAAGTATATGGATATGATGCTGTTGCTGGGGCTTGTGGCCTCTTTAATCATGGGTATGAGCCTTGGCGTGTTTGGCGCTGGAGGTTCTATCCTGACTGTACCTATTCTTGTTTTTTTGATGGGTGTGGGTGCGGCTGAAGCAACAGCATATTCCTTATTTATTGTAGGTTTGACTGCTTTGTTTGGCATGTACACTTATTATAAACAAGGGTTGATACAATTTAAAATAGGTTTTGTTTTTGCGATTCCTGCATTTATTGCGGTATATAGCGTGCGCCTTTTTCTTATGCCCGCGCTTCCTGAGCATATTGCTCAAATAGGCAGCTGGGATTTGAGTAAAGATACTTTG
>JALUHL010000016.1 GCA_027053695.1 Ghiorsea sp. | reverse complement strand
TTGGGTTTAAAACTTTGCCTTGGCGAGGGCGAAAATTGAGGGCGTTTTTGCATGGAAAGGTTGACTCCGCTCTCTTTTTCGATTTCACCTTGCCACGCTTGGCGCAAATAATCATCGCTCATATTGGCTAACATTTGGTCAGCTTTTTTCGCCATGCGAGCCCTGCCTTCTGCGCCATCACCTGCAATATTTTTCAAGCTCTTTATCCATGTTTCTAACATGGGCCTAGCATCTTCTTGCAAGCGTTTTTCAAAGGCTTGTTTACCTTCTTTTTGTAACAAGGTATCAGGGTCTTCTCCATCAGGAAGGTATAAAAACTTAGGTGAATGCTCTGCTTTAAGAATGGGTAGCATGCGTTCAATAGAGCGCCACGCCGCACCGCGCCCAGCTTTATCACCATCAAAGCAAAAGACTGGGCTTTCATGTAACCTGAGAATGATACGAAGCTGGGATTCCGTGATGGCAGTGCCTAGCGGTGCAACGGCAAAGTCCAAGTCATAAGATGCCATGGCCAAGACATCCATATAACCTTCAACCACGACCAGCATATTGTGCTTGCGCACAGATTCCCTATGCTCCGAATAGCCATAGAGTAGGTAAGACTTGTGATAAAATTCTGTTTCGGGTGAATTCAAATACTTGGGTTCGCCATCGCCTAAAATACGCCCACCAAAGCCGACCACGCGACCTTGTTTATCACGAATGGGAAACATTACTCGCTCACGGAATCTATCGGCAAATCCGCGTTCATTTTGAATCAACACACCTATGGCTTCTAAGCTTTTGAGTGTTTTAACATCATCACCGAAGCAGCGTTTCATAAAGCCATAACCTGCAGGCGCATAACCCAATTGATACTTTTGAATCAAAGCAGGGGATAGTTTTCGCTGCGCAAAATAATCACGAGCATGTTGCCCCTCGTCACTATTCAGAGTGCGCGAAAAAATGCCCGCGACTTTATCCAATAGCTCCAAGCCATATTTTTTGCGAGCAGCCTCTTTGGGGTTGACGGGTTTACTATCTGGGATGGGCATACCTGCTTTGTGCGCTAAAAATTCAACGGCTTCAGGAAATGCATAACCATCATGCTTTTGTAAAAAGGTTAATGCATTGCCGCCAGCGCCACAGCCAAAACAATAATACATTTGTTTATCCACAGACACGGAGAAAGAAGGCGTTTTCTCATGATGAAATGGGCAAAGCCCGGTTAAATTGGCACCAGAAGGCTTTAAATCCACATGGCGTGAAATTATTTCAGCTAAATCGGTTCGAGAAACAAGTTCATCAAGGAATGTGGAAGAAAACTGCGCCATACCCCAGTTTATAGGGGATGTGTATTGCAAATTCAACTCTAGTTATGCATTTAGTGCTTCGAAGAGGCTGAGGCAACTTGATTGCGACCAGCTTGTTTGGCTTGATATAAAGCTTCATCAGCGCGTTTTAACCATGCTGCAATGGTTTCATCGTTTTCACGTTCTGCCACGCCGAGGCTGAGTTTCACTTCAATATTTCCATGTTGTGTTGGGAATACAGCTTGAGCTACTTCTTGACGAATTTTTTCCGCCAAAGATAGTCCTTGAGCCAAATATGTTTCAGGTAAAACAATGCAAAATTCTTCACCACCAAGTCGAGCTGCCATATCAGTGCTACGAACTGCAACCCTTAACATTTTCCCCAATTGCTTGAGTACAGCATCACCAGCATCATGCCCGTATTGATCATTGATATGTTTAAAGTGGTCAATATCAAGCATTAAAAATGTGGTGCTTGTATTCTCTTTTAAGGCGGAAAAATATTCTCTTAATTTGCGGCGATTACCCAAACCAGTAAGGGGGTCATTTCTGGCCTGTGCTTCGGCATGCTCCAAACGTTTGGATAAGGTGTTCATTTGTTCCATTTGAGCAGTGATGGCCTGCTTCACATGTTGACTGGCATGATGAAGCTTATCGCCAGCTTGAAGGATGCTGCTACGGGCTTGGCGGAGTAGGGCTTGAGCTTGAGCAGGGTCGCTGGGTAAATCTTTCTCTAAAGCATCGTGCGCTGCTTTTAATTCTGGGGAGTCAGCGCCAACCTCACTTAGCACACCATCCATAGCGAGCATGGACTGCCTTAATGCAGATGTCAGTAAGTTAAATTCTAATTTAAGTTTGTGATTATCTTGTAAATATTCACGCAGGCATGTTTTGAATTGGTTAAAGTTGGTGCTTAAATCATCGGTGTTTGGATGAGGCTTGCCCAACAAATCAAAGCCACGGCGTACCATGGTTAATGCTATAGGTAAATCTTGTTGGGCTGCATCAATCAATGTTTTGCGTTCTTTGACATGCAGTTCAAAGCTACGAAATAACGATGTTGTATCTTCTGTATGATGGGCTTGTTTGAGTAATATGCCATGCTCGGCATCAAACAATAAAGACAAAAGTGTTTGTACGCGGGTGTATAATTCTGGGTCAATGCATGGCGTACGTTGAAGGGTTTCAAGCAAGGCAAGCATACGCCGCAATAAAGTTCTCATTTCACGTTCACGAGCTTTGTTGCTTAAGACGATGGGGCGCAATGTGTCTAAGCCATTTAGAAGCTCATCAATAGTTTGTTGCTTGGATTGCACGTTTTTTCTCCTTGGGTGAATATGAAAAAATATAAGCAGCTATGATGCCACTTTTAATTTATAAGTATTTTGTATAAGGTTGATTTGGGCTTGGCTATCTTTCATGCTTGGGCTCTTATTATAATCAAATCATGAATGATACGGAGCATGTATGGCATTAGTTGCATCGATTTATAAAGGTGAGTTTTCACTTCCTGACTTTACACTTAATGATTCCCAAGGTGTTGCTCATCCGCTTCAAGCGCAGATGGGTGAAAAAGGTTTGGTGGTTGCGTTCACATGCAATCATTGCCCGTATGCGATTGCGGTTTGGCCGCGTTTGGTGCGCCATGCGGCAACATTGAAAAACATGGGTATCAATACCATTGCCATCAACCCCAATATTCATCCAGATTATCCCGAAGATGGTGTGGATGCTATGCAGGAAAAATTAGTTGAGTGGGGCATCAACTTTCCTTATCTAGCTGATGATACGCAGGAAGTCGCCAAAGCTTTTGATGCGCAATGCACACCAGATATTTATATGTTTGATAACAATGGGGAGCTTTATTATCACGGGCGCATTGATGACTATTGGAAAGATGAAAGTAAAGTCACCCAAGAAGAGCTATTACCAGCAGCAGAAGCTTTGGTGGCAGGAAAGCCAGCGCCACAACCGCAACATCCAACCATTGGCTGCTCCATCAAATGGTTAGATTAGAGGGTTGAATAAAAGGGTTGGGTAAGCGAGTATCATAACAATGAGAAAAGGCTGCAAATGCAGCCTTTTTATATGGTTACGCTTTATGCAACAGTTTCAAGTTGCTCCAAACATTTGACCACTTCTTCAGATAACCCAGAAATGGCATCAACTTTTTGTATGGCACCTTCAATTTCTCCTGAATTGAATAATGATACAGCTTCTTTTGCCATACTGTGCATTTTTGCATGCGGTGTTTCTAAAGCTTTGAATGCAGGGGTTGAACCATACTGTGCTTTGCCATCGGCATCATACCATTTACCCAGACGGCAGTTATGGTGGTCAGTGACTTCGCTGATATCAATATTGCCACGACCTAAAATCATATCCACCAGCCGCTTCTTCCAAAACATATGGTCACTTTTTGCCAATTGAATGACGGCATCCGTAATTTTGAGTTCTGAGAACTCTGCTAGGTCTTGTCTTAACATGGCATCCATTGCATCGGTTTGATCCAAAATACTGGAGGCTTGCATACCCATACTACGAGCATCGCTAGAACTGGACGTTACACCTTCTGCAATTTCGGCAGAGGCAATGGATTGGTCTTTGGTGGCTTGATGAATGCCGTACACGCTATCATCGACTTGCTCCATACCATTCACAATCGATGTCATGGCGGTTTGCCCCGATTCAACAACACTTGAGGCATGATGAATACTGTTGGACATTTCTTCCATTTGTTCGACCACAGTGGCCACAGCTTTTTGAATATTATCACTTTTTTCTACGATATTATCCGCAGCATCTTTGGTTTGATGTGAAAGTTGCTTCACTTCACCTGCAACTACTGCAAAGCCACGCCCTGCATCACCTGCGCGAGCTGCCTCAATGGTGGCGTTAAGTGCAAGCAAGTTGGTTTGGTCAGATATTTTGCGAATGGTGGACAGCAATTGGTCAATTTCCTGAGATACGTGAGATAAGCGACGCACTTCCGTGGTGACGTCATTCATTTTTTCTGTGGTGGAGCCAATCACATCCCTAACCTTATCCATGGCTCCAGTGCCTTCATTGACTGCGCTTTTGGCTTCAGCGCTTTGCTCACCCACTTTGTCAGCTTGTTCTGCCATCATTTGCACTGTAATACTCATTTCTTCAGTGGCTGCCGCCATGGTTTCTGTTCTGCTGGCAACGCCGTCAGCGGCTTGTTGTAGCTTTGCCATGTTGATGGTGCTTTCAAAGCCTGCGATGGATAAGTTGACCTTATCTTTAAGTTCCTTAAGTTGCATTTTGTCTAACCATGTGAGCATATCATTGGCTTGTCTTGCCAAAGGATTCTCTTGGCTGACACGGTAAGTGAAATCACCGTTTCCTACAGCATTAAAAAGCGCTTGAATTTCGGCTTGATGTTCTGAAGTCATTTCTTGCATCGTGGCTCTCCCTGATGTTTTGCGTTGCTATTACTTTCTTATGTATGTTGGCTTTTCACTGAGTAAAAAGTGGATGCTTGGTAGATAAGCAAAAGAGATGCCACTATTGAGTCTTTTTATTTTTTAGGCAGGTTGCGCCCATAATTTTCAGGGTTGTATCCCTTTCGGAGTGTTTTTTAGATGAGTGTTGGATGTGTAATTAAAGGTATTGTTATTGCTGCTGTATTGGCATTGGTTGGATTTTTTGTAGCGCCCATGTTGGGTTTAAATCAAGATGTGCCTGTTGGTTCTTTGGTGGCTGTAGGTCTGTTTGTTGGCTATTTATTTGGCGCTTTGGTGACCTCTAGGGGCGGTAGCGCTGAGGGTGGTAAAAAAGCGGGTAACTCAAATGTATTATATGTTGGGAATATCCCGTTCAAAGCGCGTGAAGATGAAATTCAGCGTTTGTTTGAAGCCTATGGTACGGTTGTTTCTGTGCGTTTGGTTCGTGGTGGTCCAAGTCGTCGCCCTAAAGGTTATGGTTTTGTAGAAATGGGTTCTGCTGGCGATATGAAAGCAGCACTTGTGTTGAATGGTGAAGATTTTGCGGGTCGTAAGCTTCGCGTCAACTCAGCCAAAGAGAAAAAATAAAACTACTTTGAGAAGTGCGCCCAACGCTTAGGCCAAGGCGCACGAAACTCTAAGTTTTCCCCTGTGCTTGGGTGCTTCAAGCGTAAGCGCCATGCATGCAGGGCTAAACCTTTCCCGTTTAGCCGTTTATAAGCTTTAATGTCTTCTTTTTCTGCATATTTAGGGTCGCCCAAAATGGCATGGCCTTCATGTTGTAGCTGCACACGCAGTTGATGCGTACGGCCGCTGTGTGGCTGCAAAGCAACCAAGCTATAAGCCCAGTTTTCATGTGTTTTGAGTAGAATGGTTTGTAAATCAGTGATGGCTTCTTGCCCTTCATCAGCGTTAACCACCATGCGTTCTCCGCTTTGGGTGATGCCCTTTAATAATTTAGACTGCATACGTCCTGCGTAAGGATAAGGGTGGCCGCTTACCCAAGCCAAATAAGTTTTATGGGCATCACGCTCACGAAAGCTTTCTGTCAGCTTGCGAAGGCTATGTAAATTTTTGGCCAACAATAAGCAGCCGCTGGTGTCTCTATCCAAGCGATGCGCCAAACGAAGCTCAGGAAGCTCAAGTTGGATTTTAAGACGTTCAATCAGACCCAAATCATGCCCGCTTCCGCCATGCACAACCCACCCAGCAGGTTTATCCAAGACCAATAAATCATCATCTTCGTATAATGTGACGAGGTTACGAATGGGCGCACTTTGAATAGAAGTGGTTTTGTAGGTTTGTGTTTGCTGTTCTGCGTTATCTTGGTCTTGCCTGAGGCTGGCAGGAAGAAATATTTCATCGCCTTCATGAACCCTTGTGTCAGGTTTGATGCGTTTGCCATTCAGCCGCACATATCCTTTGCGCGTAAGTCGCATAATAAGTGTGCGTTTTTCACTGCCAAGCAAGCGAATAAGCACACGGTCTAAACGGCTACCTTCTTCATTTTTATCAATCACAAGATGGACGGGGCGCTCTTTTGCGGGTTCTAAACTTGCCAATGTCGCTCCTGTTTGCTTTAATGTGCCCAATTGTACATGTGTTCCGCGTGTGTGGCGATGTTTGCGATAAATTATCGCATATCTGGCGAAAAACAATGCAGCTTAGTTTTATAGCTTTATTGCATTGAGAAGTGAAGTGCTTCATTTTGCCAGATGCTTTGGAGAGTGAGTCGGTTTTTTTGAATAAGGGCTCACCATCACAACACCGTGTCGAGCTGTGCGCAATTAAATAAATAGAAGCCGCCTGACGGTCTAAAATGATTTGAATTTGATGGGTTTAAAGTGTTCGCAGGATATCGACACATTTAAGCTACAGAATGATAACTAAAAGCTTTTTGTAAGCTTTTTTCATGCTTTACGCGTCAGCGGTAAGGAAGCCGCAATGAAGAAGTTGATGCTAATCAACGCCTCGCACGAGGAAGAAAGCCGTGTTGCCATTGTCGAAGATGACTTTTTACAAGAGCTCGACATTGAATCATCACACAAAGTCCTAACCAAGGGCAATATTTACCAAGCTACTGTCACCAAAGTTGAAGCCAGTCTGCAAGCTGCATTTGTTGAATATGGTGCTTTACGCCAAGGCTTTTTGCCTTTGAGCGAAATCCATCCTGACTATTGGAAAGATGGTGTTGATAAATCTCAAGACCCAAGAAATGTAAACATCCAAGATGTGCTTGAAGCCAAGCAGCAACTACTTGTGCAAGTGGTCAAAGAAGAACGTGGTAATAAGGGCGCTGCGATGACCACTTATATTTCGCTTGCAGGGCGGTATTTGGTGCTTAGCCCCAATACAGCTCGCGGAGGTATTTCGCGCAAGCTTCCCGATGAAGTGCGCCGCGCACTCAAAGAAATTTTAGCGCAGCTTAATGTGCCTGAACATATGGGGTTGATTGTGCGCACTGCAGGGCGCGACCAAAAGCTTGAAGATTTAGAGCGTGATTATTCTTATTTGCAGCGTTTGTGGGATGAAATCCGCATCAAAGGCGGCTCTACAGCTGCACCTGCATTGATTTATCTCGAAGGGGATATGGCAACCCGAGCAATTCGCGACCATTTTAGTGATGATATTCAAGAGATTTGGGTGGATAACCATGAGGTGTATACGCGCACCAAAGATTTTGTGCATGCGGTGTTGCCGGGTAAAGAAAAGCTGGTCAAATTATATCGTGGTAAAAAGCCTATTTTTAGGCAGCACGGCATTGAAAGCCAATGCGAACAGATTCATGAGCGCGAAATTCGCTTGCCATCAGGTGGCTCGATTGTGTTTGACCCGACAGAAGCACTGACATCAGTGGATGTGAACTCATCGCGTTCAACAGGGCGTAAACATATTGATGACACAGCTTTGGATACCAACCTAGAAGCTGCGCGAGAAATTGCGCGCCAACTTCGCATTCGTGATATTGGTGGTTTGGTGGTTGTCGATTTTATTGATATGGCCAATCGCAAACACGGGCAGCAGGTGGAAGAAGAGCTGCGCCTTGCCACAGCTAAGGATAAAGCGCGGGTGCAGTTTGCTAGGATTTCTCGCTTTGGTTTGCTGGAGATGTCGCGTCAGCGTTTGCACCCATCGGTGCGTGAAACCACTACAGAAACCTGCCCGCGCTGCCAAGGGCGCGGCTCAATTCTCACGGTTGAATCCATGGCATTGCAAATGCTTACGCGCATGGAAGATTTGGCGGAGAAAGGTAAAAAACCGAAACTGGTGGTGCAAGTGCCATCGGATACGGGCGAGTATTTGATGAACAATAAACGGGATAATATTGCGCGCGTTGAAGAGATGTATGATGTTCAAATATCTTTGCAGATTCGCCCTGATTTGATGGTGCCGCATTACCGCATTGAAAGGCATTGGCGTGATGAAACTCAGGATAGGTTGGAAGTTTTAGAAGATACCATGAAAGGTAAGAAACCTCAGCGTGTTGCTCGCAAATTGGCGAAGATGAAACCTGTGGTTGGTATTCCTAAACCTTTGCCAGAGCGCAAAAAGAAAGGTTGGTTAGCAAGCTTGTGGGAATCGTTGTTTGCTAAAAAAGAAGAACCAACTCAACAAGGGCGTAAAAAAGCACCGCAACGTAAACGCAAGCGTACGGGTGGCAATAAAAACAAAAACCAGAATCAGAAAAACCAAAATAAGCAGAATAATAAAAAGAATAATCAAGCGGCAGCCAAGCAAGACAATGCAAAGCTAGAAAATGGCAAACAAACCCATGGTGAGGAAGGGCAGAAGCGTCGTCGCCGTCGCCGTCGTAGGCCAGCAAAAGCAAAAGCCGAAGCTTCGTCTGCGCCACAGGCAAGCTCAGAAAAGGCTAGCCCTAAGCCAGAAACGCAAACGGCTGAGTAAAGATGAAAAGCGCTGGTTTTGGTGTCTGAGCAAGCCATTCAAATATGGGAAATTGCTGAAGCCAATCATGGCGAACGCATAGACCAAGTGCTCACTGCCTATTCAGGTTTGACTAGGGCTCGTGTGCAGCAGCTTTTGCATGAAGGCTGCATTTGGCTTCAAGGCAAACAAGAGCAAAAACTGAAGCGATCCATGCGTGTTACTTTGGGTGAAACCTATTGTATGCGTGTGCCAGAGGCAAAACCACTATCACTTGAGCCTGAAAATATACCTTTGGATATTTTATTTGAAGATGATCATTTAATTGTGGTGAATAAACCTGCGGGCATGGTGGTTCATCCATCCCATGGCCATGATACAGGTACATTAGTGCACGCCTTGCTTCACCATTGTGATAATTTGCCTGGCATCAATGGTGTAGAGCGCCCGGGTATTGTGCACCGTTTGGACAAAGATACCTCGGGAAGCCTTGTGGTGGCCAAAACCGAAGCGGCACATCAAGGGTTATCTCAGCTTTTTGCAACGCATGATTTGCAAAGGGAATATGTGGCATGGTGCCGCGGTTATCCGCATTGGATCAATAAGTGCATTGCTTTACCCATAGGCAGACATCCGCATCATAGGCAGAAAATGGCTGTGGTTGCTGGCGGCAAAGAAGCCATCACCGATGCTACGTTAGAAAAAAGGTATAATGAGAATTTTTGCCGTATCAGGCTACGTTTGCATACAGGGCGAACCCACCAGATTCGTGTGCACTTAAGCCATGAGCAAGTGCCCGTTTTAGCCGACCCCATGTATGGTAGGAAATTTAACCCAAGTAAAAACATTGCCGAGCCAGCGTATTCGGTGCTCAAGCATTTAAGCCGCCAAGCCTTGCACGCTGAAGTTTTAGGTTTTAAGCACCCTGTGACAGGAGAGCAGGTATTGTGCAAAGCACCGTTTCCTGAAGCACTACAAAATCTAGATGAAGCTCTGCAAAGCTTAAGCTGATGTTTTACACCTCACCACTGATGGCAAAACATGGCATTAAGGCCGTGTTCAGTGATAGGCAAGGGGGTGTTA
Organism: Ghiorsea sp.; assembly: GCA_027053695.1. Classification (GTDB taxonomy): domain Bacteria; phylum Pseudomonadota; class Zetaproteobacteria; order Mariprofundales; family Mariprofundaceae; genus Ghiorsea. The sequence goes on along the minus strand of JALUHL010000016.1, from coordinate 7,121 downwards.
GTCGGGATGAATTTGAAAGCTTGAATCTTGGTTTTGGCTTGGGTGATACGGATGCCAATGTGCAATGCAACTTACAAACGCTCTGCCAAAGTGCTGAGATGCCTATTCCTCATCAGGTCGAGCAAGTGCATGGTGCTCAAGCTTTGGTATGTTCGGGTTCTGGCAAGATTCATAAACAAGATGCAGATATTTTAATCACTGCCGAGAAGGGTGTGGCACTAGCTGTGCGTACAGCAGATTGTTTACCTATTTTATTGGCGGATAAACAAGCAGGCATTATCGCTGCGGTGCATGCGGGTTGGCGTGGCACAGTGGCTAAGGTTGCTGAAGAAGCGCTTGCTAAGATGTTGGAGCGTGGCGCTGAAGTAAATCATGTGTTGGTCAGCCTGGGGCCATGCATTGCACCTTGTTGTTTTGCGGTGAGTGATGATGTTGCAGGCCAACTTTGTGATGCATGTAGTCAAAATGTGACACTTAAAAAGAGCGGGCAAACCTATGCGGATTTAGCGAAAACAAATTATTCTCAGCTACTTGCATTGGGTGTAAATGCTGAAAATATAGAGCTTTCTAAGCATTGTACGGTTTGTGGTACACAGCCAAGCTTCTTTTCTTATCGCCGAGATTCAGGGCAAACTGGGCGGCAATTAAGTATCATCAGCTTATCCTAGGTTGCTCAATATAAGTGCAGAACTTAAGCTACCGATAATGTTACGGTTTCTTATGCTTATGCTTTGTTGCACCCTGCCCCAAATTTCTTTGGTTTGGGCAGAGAATACGGATGTGCAAGACGGTGCGCATGTTTACATTCAAGATGGTGTTGTTTATTGTGATGTGCAAACGTTTACCCAAGAACCCTATATTCTAAAAGTGATTGGTTCAGGCTCGCCGATGACGGTGGTTTGGCAATTTGATGTGGTGCAAACGCGCGATTACTGGTTGGATAAAACAGTGGTTTCGGTGCGCTTGGGTAGGCAAGTGATTCCTGATTTGGTGACCCAACGTTGGCTGATGCGTGATTTAAGCGGTGGGGTGGTGAAATATACGGATGATGCACATGAAGCTATGCGTTTCTTGACCAGTATGGAGCATATTGCTGTGGTTGATGTATCCGTACTTGATGTCCAGCAAAGCTATATGCTGACAACCACATCTTATATCCATGAAGGTGAAGAAGAGGAAGAAGGCTGGTGGTCATCGCTTACCGATTGGGGTGAGGATATGGGCACGGTAGCACTTGAGCTGTTAGAGCAAAAAGAAGATGAGTAATCAATCCATATCACAAGATAAATATCTGTTTCAAATGATGCGATTTTCTCCTTTTACATTGGTGTTGTTGCTATTGGTTGTGATTTATTATGTCTGGCCAAGCGCTGACCATTTTGGCCCCACCTATTTAAATTGGATTAATGTTGGTCTGCTATCTCTGTTAACGATGATGATTTTTAGCTTTGGTATTTATAACTTTAAACGCGGCAAGCAGGAAAGTGCAGGGTTTAGTTTAAGAACCAAGCTGGTGACAGCCATGGTATTGATGGTGCTTCTCCCATCGCTTATTTTACAAGTGACAGCCAACCAGGTGATCAATAAAGGTTTTGATGTTTGGTTTGATGTTCGTGTGGATACCTTGCTTGATAAGGCCATGAAGTTGGCACAAGGTTTTTATGAAGATGTTGAATCAGAAATGGAGCTTTCACTGAGTCAGGTGGTTAGCGAGCACGACTTTCCCACACTTGAGCCTACACCTTTGGGCAGTCTTGTTTTAAATCAATATATGGAAAAACTGCTGCATAAATATGCATGGGATAGATTAGAATTATTTGATGCTTCGCAGCGCCTTGTGGCTACAGCTGAGCGTATCCAATCCAATCAAGCATTTGGCAATGTGGAAACGCGCCCAATCTCAGATGCAGGTCGTTTGAGCATTGCGCTTGGCCGCTACACCATTGACCATGAAACACGCCAAGATGGTGAATATGTGATTGGTTATCTACCACTACTTGCGCAGCGTCGTTTGGTGGGGCTTTTTCGCGCTGAAGTTCGATTGCCTGCCGATATTACGACGACAGCTAGAAGCATTGAATCAGATTATCGAACCTATCAGGAATTGAATAGGCATAGGCAAGGTATTCAAGAGACATTTATGCATATTTTGATGATTGCTATGATACTGGTGGTGTGTGTTGCTGGCGTGTTTGCCTTGTTGTTTGCGCGAAGGTTAACAGCGCCTGTGGAAGAGCTTGCTTCTGCACTCAAACAAGTTGAAGCAGGTGATTTCGATGCTTTGGTTGAAGTAGATGCTAAAGATGAGTTGGGTTCATTGGCCGAATCGTTTAACAGTATGATTGGACGACTCAAGTATAATATGGAAACGCTTACTGAAACACAGAGCGAACTTACCAATGCTTTGGTTAATAGTAGGCAACGGCAGTATGTATTGGAAAACCTATTGTCAAACTTGCATAGTGGCGTGCTTTTGCTTGATGCATCAGGAGAAATTCGTTTGATGAATGATACCTGCAAAACGTTGCTGATGTTTCCTGAACATAAAGAAGATAAGAAATCCATGTATGATTTTTCTGAGGTGCACCTCAAACCTGTGTTGGATTTTTTTGAAACATTACAAACCCAAGAGCTGGAAGATTTGCAGCAAGAGCTAGTCATTTCTTATGGTTTGCAAACGGTGAGAATTTTAGCCAGAGGTACACTCTTGGGCGGGGAAGAAGATGTGTTCTCGGGCTGGTTACTGGTGTTTGATGATGTGACTCAGCTTGCTGATGCTCAAAAGCATAGAGCTTGGGCAGAAGTCGCTCAACGCCTTGCCCATGAGATTAAGAATCCGCTTACCCCAATTAAATTGTCCACCGAACGCGTTAAAAGACGTTTTCGTGAACAAGTGGATGATGTGAAGGTGTTTGATACATGTACGGATGCGGTGATTTCACAAGTGGAGCGTTTACAACGCTTGCTTGCAGATTTTTCCAATTTGGCAACCTTGCCCAAGCCTGAAATGGAAACAGTATCTGTTGCTTTGCTACTGCAAGAACTTAGAGAATTGTATAGCCCATATCCTAATTTAACGTTTGAAGGTATGCCTGAGGGCGAGGTATGTTGTGATGTTGACCAAATTCGGCAGGTGCTTATCAACTTGATTGACAATGCACTGGCAACCCAAGCTCAAGTACGCGTTTATGTTGAAGTTACCCATGAAGATACGCGGTTTTATGTCCAAGATGATGGGCCTGGTATTGATGAAAATGCAAGAGAGCATATCTTTGAACCCTATTTTTCGACAAAAGCGGAGGGCAGTGGCTTAGGCTTAGCTATTGCACAAAGGATTTCAGAAGAACATCATGGGCAACTGTTACTGCTTTCAGCAGCATCGCCAACACGCTTTTGTATGTGGCTGCCGCATGTGCAGCCTCATCATTCTAGGGAGGATGAAGCATGACGATTCAGATTCTGATTGTTGATGATGAGCAACCAATTCGCGAATCTTTGAGTGGTTTGTTTGAGGATGAAGGTTATCTGGTGAGCACTTCTGCATCTGGCGAAGAAGCCGTGGCGCGGTTTCGTAAAAGCCCCGCAGATTGCGTGTTTTTAGATATTTGGATGCCCGGCATTGATGGCTTAGAAACCATGAGCCGTCTTAAGCAAATCAACCCTGATGTGCCCATTATTATGATGTCTGGGCATGCCACCATTGATACTGCGGTTCGCGCTACAAAGCAGGGTGCTTTTGATTTTATCGAAAAACCATTTTCTCTGGATAAATTATTAATTATTCTAAGGAATGCGGTTGAAAAACAACGCTTAGAATTGGAAAATTCAGATTTAAAACAAGAAACAAAAAAAGATATACCGCAATTTGTGGGTAAGAGTAAAGAGGTTGCTGCGGTGCGCAGGCGTTTGGATAAATGCGCTGGCAGCGAGCAGCATATTGTATTGCAAGGTGAGCATGGTGTTGGCAAATCCATTGCTGCTCGCATTCTTCATGAAAACTCCAAACGACATGAAGCACCATTCTTAAAATTTAATGCTTTGGACAAAAGTGAAGCAGATATTGAAGCCGAGTTGTTTGGTTATGAGCGAGGTGCTTTTGCAGGCGCATTGCAAGCAAAAAGAGGGCGTTTGGAAGCTGCACACCAAGGCACATTATTTCTCGAAGAAGTGTCGGATATCCCTTTGCAAATTCAAGAAAAGATATTGCAGGTGATGCAAGAGCATAGATTGCAAAGGTTGGGTAACCCTAGGCATTTAGCTTGTGATGTTCGTGTCATTACAGGAACAAGGTTTCCAAAAGAGAAGATGGTAGAAGAAGATAAGGTATTGAAAGGCTTTTACTCGCAGTTGCATACGACCATCATTGATTTGCCCAGTTTGCAAGAGCGTGCAGAAGATATTCCAGATTTGATACATATGCTCATTGCAGAGCAAGTGGCGCATTTGGGTGGCCTGCCTGTAATATTTTCTGATGAAGTTATTGCGGCGCTGCAAGGCTATACTTGGCCTGGCAATGTGCGCGAGTTGAGGAACTATGTGGAACGCTGCCATATTCTATGTTCGGGCAAAACGCTGACCTTAGAGACGATGCTACCTGTAGATACTGATGTGCAACAAACCCTATCCTTTTCATCTGTGCCTGATGATACTGTGCTTTTGGATGGCTTTCATGATGCACGCAAACGCTTTGAGAGCAGTTATATTCTGCACCATCTAAACAAAAATGATTGGAATATCAGTAAAACTGCGGCGGATATTGGTATGGAAAGAAGTCAACTGCATCGAAAAATAAAAACCCACGGCCTCAGCTCACCAAACAAATGAATATTCTTATTTTAGGTGCTGGCGAGGTTGGTTTTCACATTGCAATGCGGCTGGCAAGTGAAGGGCATGATGTTGCTGTGGTGGATAGTGATAAAGAACGTATTCAGCGTGTGTCAGATACCATGGATGTGCGCACTGTGCTTGGGCATGCAGCGCATCCTTCAGTGCTTGAAAGTGCAGGTGCTAAAAATGCTGACTTGTTGATTGCAGCTACAGCCAGTGATGAAACCAATATGTTGGCCTGCCAAGTGGCACACTCTTTGTTTAAGGTGACGACAAAAATGGCGCGTATTCGCGAGCCAGATTTTGCCAACAGCGAAAAGCTTTTTGGTAGAGATGAATTACCCATCGATTTAATTATTTCTCCCGAACATGAAGCGGCAAAAGCGATTGTTAAACGCTATCAGGTTGCATCAGCGATGGATGCGCAAGGCTTTGCAGATGATAAAGTACAGTTGCTTGGTATGATGATTCGACCTAAAAGCTTGTTGGCGGGTTTGGCATTGGAAGAACTTGCAGAAGTGATGGGGGATAAGCGTATTTATGTGGTGGCGCATGAGCATAACGGCAAATGGAAAGTGCCCACCAAAGATACAGTATTGCTTGCAGGGGATAGTGTTTATCTGGCTGTGAGTAGTGTGCAAGTTGATAGTGTGATGGAGATATTAGAAGGCTGTAAACAAGATAAAAAAGTGCAGCGCAATGTGATGCTTGTCGGTGGTGGTAATGTTGGGTTTGCGGTTGCGCAAGCTTTGGAGGCTATGGGGGTCTCTATCAAGATGGTGGAATACAATGAAGAACGTGCCTCTTGGATGGCAGATCAATTGTCTTCAACGGTGGTGCTGCATGGGGATGCTTTAGACCGAGAATTGCTCGAAGAAGAAGCGATTTCGCGCATGGATGATTTTTTAGCCTTAACCAATGATGATGAAACCAATATTCTAAGCAGTTTGATTGCACGCAAATATAAAGTGCCGCATGTGGTGACGTTGGTCAATCGCGCAATTTATTCAGATTTGGTGCGCGAGATTGGTTTGGATGTCATTGTATCTCCAAGGTTTACCACAGCGGCTTCGATTCTAAGGCATGTGCGCAAAGGGCGCATCCTTGGCATGTCGCCTTTGGGTGATGGTACATTGGAAGTGATTGAAGCCGAAGCCTTGGAAACAGCTGCGATTTTGGATGCACCACTCAAAGATTTGAAGCTACCTCAAGATACGGTAATTGGCGCTGTCGTTCGTGGAGATGGTGTGATTATTCCTGATGGTGAAACCAAAATTGAGCCCAATGACCATGTGGTATTGGTATCGCGTGCTGAATCCATTCGGGCGATTGAGGCATTGTTTGAAGTTCGCCTTGAATTTTTCTAAGGAAACCTTGCTAAAATATGCATCCTAGAGGTGTTGTTTGGACATTAGCCGTGCTGATTATTTTATTCGGCTTTGGCATGTTAGTGCCAGCGCTAGTGGCTGTGTATTACGGTTCTGGTCATGCTGATGAATTTCTTTTAGCAGGTCTTTTGGTGGCTATGTTGGGCGTATTGATGATGAGTTGGGCAGGCGATGCGCCTAAGCAACTTAGCCATAAAGATGGCTTCCTAATTGTAGCTTTAGCATGGGTGGTTTTATCGGTGCTGGGTTCTATTCCTTTTTTAACAACAGGCACTTGTAAAACTGTGGTTGACGGATTATTTGAATCAACATCTGGTCTAACCACAACAGGGGCAACAGTATTAGCAGGCTTGGATACCATGCCTCGCGCGGTTTTATTTTGGCGCTCTATGCAGCAGTGGTTGGGTGGTATGGGTATCATCGTTTTAGCGGTGGCTGTGATGCCGTTGTTGGGCGTGGGTGGCATGCAGTTGTTTAAAGCTGAAACGCCTGGCCCTGTTAAAGATAAGTTGACTGCTCGTGTGACGGAAACAGCCAAGGTATTATGGTTACTTTATTTGGCGACCACAGTGGTGTCAGCGATTGCTTTAAAACTAGCGGGTATGGGTTGGTTTGACGCGTTTAATCATGCGATGACATCGGTGTCCACAGGCGGTTTTTCTACGCATGATGCCAGTGTAGGTTATTTCTCATCACTGTGGATTCGTGGTGTGGTTGTCGTGACTATGATTTTGGGTGCAACTAATTTCACCTTACATTTTATGGCCGTGCGCAATGGTTTTACGCTGCGAACCTACTGGGAAGATGATGAGTTAATGACCTATTTTAAGTGGTTGATAAGCATTATTCTCATTGTTGGTGTTTTGACGGTTAGTTCAGGCAAAGGCGAATGGAATGAGGTGATTT
>JALUHL010000015.1 GCA_027053695.1 Ghiorsea sp. | reverse complement strand
TTTTCAAATCTTCAGCTTGGGTGATTTGATGTTGAATGATAAACCTGCTCATCAAACCACGCGCTTTTTTAGCGTAAATACCAACAACTTTATATGTGCCACCTTTGTTTTCTTTGAAAGCGGGTGTGATGATGCTTGCATTGAGCACCTTGGGCTTGATAGCTTTGAAATATTCGTTGGATGCAAGGTTAATCAATGTGTCTGTGCTGTTTAACTCTTGATTGAGTTGTTGGGTTAGGGTATCGCCCCAAAAGTCATACAAGTTGTTGCCTTTAGGGTTGGCGAGCTTAGTTCCCATTTCTAGGCGATAAGGCTGCATCAAATCTAAAGGGCGCAGTAATCCATACAAACCCGATAATATACGCAAATGTTGCTGTGCAAAATCAATGTCAGCCGCACTTAAAGATGCAGCATCCAAACCCTGATATACATCGCCTGCGAAAGAAAACAGAGCTTGTTTCGCATTGTCTGTGGTAAAGGGGGTATGCCAGCTTTGGTAGCGTTGCATATTCAAATCTGCCAGTTTGATGCTGAGCTTCATTAAATCTGCAATCTCAAAGCTGTCTTTTACGGATAAAATATCAATCAGCTGTTGTGACTGAGATAAAAATATAGGCTGTGTGGCAGGGTAGTTTGGAAGTGCCGTGCCTTCATGAAGTTTTTTTGCGGGCGATATGATGATGCGCATGTTGTTTTGCCTCTTTAATAACAAATATGAGAGCGAGTTTAGAAGCTTTAGTTGAAAATGTCTTGGGGTGAAGTTTGACAAGTTGAAAAGTGTCGTCTATGTCTTGGTAAGGCAAGGATGCCTGTGAGGGAGAAAATGGATACGAAGTCAAATCATTCAAATGCAGAAATGCTAGAGGTGCAAATGGAGAACATGCAAGAAATTATGCGTGTGTTTACACATGATTTACGCAATCCACTTTTAAATATTCATGCGCTTGTGCAAGAGCTGGATTATAGCGTGCGCAAGAGCGATGCCTTGGATGAGGATACGGTAGAAACGCTGGATATGCTGAAAGAAAGTGCCAACCGAATGGATGATATGATTGTAGCCACCAATGAAATATACCATTGCATGTTTGATGAATTAGAGATTGAGAGCATGGATATGCATGAGCTATTTTTACGCTGCTTTGCGAGCTTAAAATTGGCAGAAGAAGGTATAACGCTAGATTGTACAGCACTGCCTAAAGTGCATGCAGACCCTTTGATTGTGCAGCGAGTTGTGCATGAGCTATTAAGCAATGCGAAAAAAGCCATTGCAACCCAACCTGCTGATGCAGCAAGGAACATTCGTATCAGCGCTGTAGAAGAGCATGATATAGAGGAGCATGATATGGTTTGGTTTTGTGTTGAAGATTCGGGTTGTGGCTTTGATGAAGGTGAGATGGAACAAATATTTGAGCCATTCTTTTCAGGTCAACGCTTTGCCTACGGTGCAGGTATGGGTTTGGCTAGAGCTAAAGCTTGGGTAGAGCATCATGGCGGTTGTATCAAAGCTGAGAATGTTGCTCAGCATGGGGTGGTTGGCTTCTCTCTCCCCAAAAGCGCATAAGCCCACGCTAGGCGCAGGCTTATGCTTTATTTTCTAGTGCTAGTTATCGTTTAAGTTGCATTAAGGATGATAACATCTGATCTGTGGTAGAAATTGTTTTAGAGTTGGCTTCATAACCACGTTGTACAATAATAAGCTTCACAAATTCACCTGCTAAATCCACATTAGATTGTTCTAAGCCGTAAGGTGTAATTGAGCCCATGCCACCATTGCCTGGCTTTTCTAAAATGGGTGAACCAGAGGAAATGGTTTCTTGTTGTAAGTTGTTACCCACATGGTTTAGCACAGCATCATTGGGGAACTTGGCAAGCGCAACTTGGAATAGAGGCCTGCGTTGACCATTGGTGAATACACCAAAGATTCGACCTGTAGAATCGGTTTCTAATTTATCGAGGAATCCCGCAGCATAACCATCGCGGGTGATTTGCCTTGTGGCAAAAGAACCTGCTGTTTGTACCGTGCCATTCAAACCATCACCAAGAATCGCTTGCTGATCGGATGTGACGGCATCACCAAAGTTAAAGTTGACTGTGGAAACAGCCGCACTCTTCCAAGGGAAATCAATACCTGGCCCAACTTCTGTCAAAAGCTCACCTTGACTGCCGAATGTAAGCAGGTTTGCTGAAGGTGCAGTGAGCACATTGCCTGCAGTGACTTTAGTGCCTGCAGGAATCGTGCTTGAAGTGAGCACAATGGAACTACCCAAAGCAGCACCCACCGTTTGCCCAACTGCAATAGCTGTGCCATTAAGTGTGACTGCGGTATCAAAGGTGGTATTGGAGGATATTTCTGTGCCTGCAGGTAAAGGTAGGGCAAGGGTTTGATTGGTCGCATTAAAATTGGTGGTTGAGCTACCAACAATCACTTGTTCACCCGGTGTGCCACCCACAAGATCAGCACCATCTACGCCAGCCTGCCAACTCCAAGTGTTACTTGCATCTTTAATATAATAAACACTGATGGCGTGTTGTTGGCCTAGTGAATCGTAAATATTGGCTTCAGCTTTGTAGTGGTAGGTTGCGGCATTATTGGGGTCGAAGGCAACACCTGTATTGAATGGTGTGGCATTGGAGTCGAGCGTAACACCAACATCAACACCTGTGGTCGCTTGGGCTTGGGATGATAAACCACCAAAAGAAATATTAGTCACATTGCCTGTAGCATCACCCTTTTCATTGGTTGCCCAGCCTTGTACAACAAAACCTTGCCCATCAATAAGGCTTGATGATTTATCCAAGAAAAATGAGCCTGCACGTGTAAAGTATGTTTGCCCGCTTGCAGGGTCTTTGAGTGCGAACAGCCCCGTGCCATTAATCGCTAAATCTGTTGCACTGGTTGTGTTTTCAATAGAGCCTTGCGCTTGGTTGCGTGTAATTTGTCCAATGCGAACACCACTACCCACTTGGTTGGCAATGTTTGAGCGGGTCACACCCACGGTTTGCGATAACACATCTGCAAACACCACACTTTGCGATTTAAAACCAAGTGAATTGACATTGGCAATGTTATCACCAATCACCCGTACACTCTCGCCAAATGCCTGTAGCCCACTCGAACCTGTATATAATGCATTATAAATACCCATATTTTTCTCCTATGATATGTGTTGTTACGTTTGTTGTTATAGTCTTACTTCTGAAATGTTAGCTAAACTTGTGGCTGTACCACCTATGACCAGCTCCACACCTGATGGTGTCATGCGCACAGCATCAACAACGCCAGAATATTGTGGTGTGGCGCGTACAGCTTGGCCTGTAGCATCAAAGGCTTGGATGCTGATGTTGTAGTTGCCTGTATCCACTTTAACACCTTGGTCATCGCGCCCATCCCAGCTTAAGGGGATTTGTCCTGCTGGCGTTGCAGTGAGTGACATGCTGCGCACAGGCGTGCCCGTATTATCACTGATGGTGACGTACACAGTTTCAGCATTTTGGTCTAATGTTGCTTGGAAATTGGTGGGGGCTCCTGAATATTGGATTTGGCTTTGATTGACCATCACCGTATGTCCCAAATAACCTGCCGATGCCATATCCAAACTATTTGCTGAGCCACTTTGATTGGCTGCCATTTGTTGTAAATATGTATTGGTGCTGATTTGCTGCTCTACCATATTAAATTGCGCAAGTTGGGAACTCATTTTCGTTGCATCTGCAGGTTTTAGTGGGTCTTGGTTTTTCATTTGTGCCACCAACATTTTTAAAAATACATCTTTGCTACCTAAATCTTGTTTGGGTTTGGGGGCAGCTTGTGCGCCTAATGTTGGGGCTGTGACTTGTAAAGGCATCCGTTTCTCCTATTTAAGCTAATATGCTTAAGCGACCATGATTGGCGATATTCACGCCTATGGTTTGTTGCGTTGTAAAACCTTGGATGTTTGTTTGATCTGTCATGGTATAACCAGTTGTTGTTTGTTGTTGGTTATGCTCTTGTTGCTGTGTTTGCTGTTGATTCATTTGCATGGAAAAGCTGCCAAGGTCTAAGCCTTGCTGTGCCATGGCCAAGCGCAGTTGTGGCATTTGCTGCTCTAAGGCTTGTCTAGATCCGTTGTGTTCGACGGTGAACATCACTTGTAACTGTTTTGTGGCATCGGCTTGAATATGAACTTGTACCTTGCCCAAGTGTGCAGGTTCAAGCTGTAGCTCTAACGTTGTGCTACCGTCCTTGGCTGACTTTACAATTTCTAGTACAGCATCATGAGGGGTATAACTTTGCTGCGTTTTGTAAGCCAGTTGAGCCTGAAAGTCAGTGTTTTTGGATTTATTATCGATTTTGTTCATATCCAACATAGCAGGGTTTGTATCTTGCTGATGGGACAAGAAATCATGTTGCGATGATGTAAGGTTTGTATCTAAACTTTTCGACCCTATGGATGTTTGGTGCACCGCCTGAGCATGAACCTCCGATGTTTGAGATTGTGTTTTCACGTTGGTTGCAATGATAGGGTTAGGCTGTTGCTTTTGTTGCTCAGAGGATTGTGCGGCATCATTCGTATCAAGCTGAGTTTGGGTTTGAGTTTGTTTGTGCTTCACCGATGTATTGGTATGTGTTTGTGCTAAGCTTTTAGGTTGCTCAGCTTTATCCTGTTGCTGAGATTTTTTAAGGTCTTTAGCGACCATGTTTACTTGGTTTAAAGTGTTGGTGTTGGGCTTGGGTTGAGCTTGCGTTTGAAGGAGTGGTTCTGATGCAATTTGAGTTTGTTGAGTTTTGGTTTCTTGATTCCCAGCCATAACTTTTGTATTTAGAATATTTGTGGGTTTATCAAGTGTTTGCTCAAGGTTCGCTGGCAGAGCTATATCTGCTTGTTGGGATGTGATGGTTTCGGCTTTAGGCTTGGTTGAGCCACTATCAAGGTTGGCATGAATCAACTGTGAAGGCACATCTAATGTTGTTTCTTTCAACTCAGTATTCACTTTGTCTGTATGCGCTAAGACTGTTGCAGCTTTTATTGTTGGCTTGGGTGTTGATGAAGGCATTACTTTTACTTGAACTTTGGTGGAGGTGTCTGCTTTAACCATAGTATCAAGCTTTAAAAGGGGAGCTTGTTGTGCGGCAGCGATAGTCAGTGTATTTGTATCTGTTTCTTTTTCCGTAGTTGATGGTTTGAGAGCAGTGCTTTTTTTGCCCTTTATTGTTTGCTTTGAGACTAAAGTAGAAAGTTGAGTTGTTTGTTTGTTTAATGGTAGTGCTGTCGATACATTAGCAGGGCTTTTCTGTGCTACACTTTTTAAGATGTGACCCTTAGTCGCTTTACTTTTATGGGTAAGATTTGCCAAAAGCTTAGAAAATAAGCTTGATTTACCATGGCCTTTTTTACCCTTGCCTGTTAGCCCCCCAGTTAATCCTTGTGGGGCTGTGCCTGTAGCTTCTGTTGATATGGTTTGTGAGTCTATCATAACCTTATCAGAGCAGAATCTGTGCCAGCATTAAAGTTCTTTTAAATTAATAGCTTATAGCACATCACAGTAAAAGACATAGGCATATTATGCCGCATCAGGGGATATATTTTCCCCCACTACAATCAGCTCGACAATATCATGCCTATGGTTTTCCCAAGACCTGCGTGAAATGGGATTCCCAAAGGGATTAATGATGATTTGATATTGCCTTAAACAGTGGAAATCGGATTCCCTAGGGAAGAATTTACGGATGATGTTTTGCATGGGGTCCTGCCAGATATAGGCTTGTTTCAAGCGATAACCAATCCAGATATAACCTTGCTCCAATAAAGATGCATACAAAGCTTCAGGCTCATCAGCAAGGGCTGCATCTACCTTTAAAGTGTAGAGTTCCAAGGCGTCGGTATCATCATCGTCAG
>JALUHL010000014.1 GCA_027053695.1 Ghiorsea sp. | reverse complement strand
CCTAAAATGGCACCTTACATCTTCGGATCTCGTAATGGTATCCATATCATCGATTTACAAAAAACATTGCGTATGGCAAATGAATCTTATGATTTCATGCGCGAACTTGCGGCAGCTGGCGGACGCGTATTGTTTGTAGGTACCAAGCGGCAAGCAACCGATGCAGTGAAAGAAGAAGCATCACGCGCTGGTCAATATTATGTGAACCATCGTTGGTTGGGTGGTATGTTGACCAACTTCCAAACTGTTCAACAATCAGTGCGCAAAATGAAAGACCTTCAACGCAAAAAAGAAGAAGGCACATTCGATTTATTAACCAAAAAAGAAGCATTAAAAATGCAAGGTGAGTTGGATAAACTAGAGCGCACTTTGGGCGGTGTTCAAGATATGACACATTTGCCAGATTGCTTGTTTGTTGTTGATGTGCAAAAAGAAGAATTGGCAGTGAAAGAAGCGCAAAAATTAGGTATCCCAGTGGTAGCGATTGTGGATTCCAACTGTAACCCAACAGGTATTGATTATATTGTGCCAGGTAATGATGATGCGATTCGCGCAGTGCGTTTGTTCTGCAGCAAAATTGCGGATGCTATTGTTGAAGGCTCTGAAACATTCCGTTTAGAAAATGCTGAAGATGGCGATGATATTGTTGAAGCGATGACTCAACAAGCCGAAGAAGCGGAAGCAAAAGAAGCTGCATCTGAAGAAGTGGCAGAAGAAGCTCCTGCCGAAGAAGTTAAAGCGGAAGAAAAAGAAGCTGCACCTGAAGAAGTTGCAGAAGAAGTGGCAGAAGAAGTGGCAGAAGAAGTGGCAGAAGAAGAAGTTGCAGAAGAAGCTAAGGCTGAAGAAAAGCCAAAAGCCAAGAAAGCGACGGCTAAAAAAACAGAAGCCAAAAAAGCACCTGCTAAAAAAGCGCCTGCTAAAAAAGCGACGAAGAAAGAAGCTGTTGAAGATACTAAGGCTGAAGAAACCAAGGCTGAGGAAACAGCTGAAGCAGCGGCAGAAGAAGCAAAAGCTTAACCCTAAACTTAATTATAATGTAGCTGCAGGCTTTGAGCCTGCGTAAGATGGAGAAGAAAATGGCAATTACAGCTGCGGATGTAAAAAAACTGCGCGAAGCAACAGGCGCGGGTATGATGGATTGTAAAAAAGCACTGACTGAAGTGGACGGCAACTTTGATGCTGCTGTGGATTACTTGCGTAAAAAAGGCCTTGGCGCTGCTGAGAAAAAAGCAGGTCGTATTGCTGCTGAAGGTATCGTGGTTACAAAAACCAACGGCAATGTTGCAGTGGTTTTAGAAGTGAATGCAGAAACTGATTTTGTGAGTAAAAATGATAAGTTTGTTGCTTTTGCAGATAAGCTTGCAGGATTTATTATTGAGAAACGCCCATCCAATGTGGATGAGCTTTTGGGTATGGCTTTTGAAGGTGATCTAACGGTTGAGCAAACATTATCGCAATTGATTGCGACCATTGGTGAGAACATGAGCATTCGCCGCTTCCAAGTGTTGGAAGCAAGTGGCGCAGTTGCGGCATATATTCATGGTGCGGGTAAAATTGGTGTATTGGTTGCCATTGATGGCTCTGCAGACGATGCTTTGGCTGCGATTGCCAAAGGCGTGGCTATGCATGTTGCGGCTGTGAACCCACAATTTGTATCGCGTGATGAAGTGACTGAAGATATTGCTGAACGTGAACGTAAAGTATTGACGGAGCGTGCGTTGGCCAGCGGTAAACCTGAAGCCATTGTCGATAAAATCGTAACGGGTCAAATGAATAAATTCTTCTCTGAGAACTGCTTGTTGGACCAAGAGTTTGTGATGGATTCTGATAAGACAGTTGCTAAAGCCGTTGCAGACGTTCAAGCTGACGCAAAAATTGTGGCAGTGGCTCGCTTTGCATTGGGCGAAGGCATTGAGAAAAAAGAAGAAGATTTTGCAGCAGAAGTCGCAGCTCAAATCGCAGGTTAAAACATACCCTTCTTTTTTGTAAACATTGAACATATAACGAGGTAGCTATGACATCAAACACCAAATACACGCGAGTTTTACTCAAATTATCTGGTGAAGTATTGATGGGAGATAGCGGCTATGGCATTGATCCTGATACCATTAACCGCTTGGCTACTGAGCTATTGGAAGTTCGTGAGAGTGGTGTTGATTTAGCCATTGTGATTGGTGGTGGTAATATTTTCCGCGGCAACATGGGCACAGCATCAGGCATGGATAGAGCAAGCGCTGATTACATGGGCATGATGGCAACCGTGATGAACGCCATTGCTTTGCAAGATGCACTAGAGCGTCAAGGCGGTCACGCCAGAGTGATTTCAGCCTTGCATATCAAAGAGGTCGCAGAGCCTTATATTCGACGTCGCGCTGTGCGCCACCTTGAAAAAGGTCGCATCCTTATTTTCGCAGCAGGCACAGGAAACCCTTATTTCACAACCGATACAGCAGCAAGTTTGCGGGCTATGGAAATTGGCGCTGATGTCGTGCTTAAAGGTACGAAGGTGGATGGTGTTTACACTGCAGACCCTGTGAAAGATGCAAGCGCTACCCGCTATGATACCCTTACATTTACCGAAGCTTTGACCAAACAATTGGGTGTGATGGATGCAACGGCTATGTCGCTCTGTCGCGATAATCAAATGCCGATTGTAGTTTTTGATGTGACCACGTCAGGTCAAATGCTAAAAGCTGTGCAGGGTGAGCCTGTGGGCACGGTAGTTCAGGAGAATTAAGATGTTTAAAGACCTTGAAGAACGCATGAGTAAAACCATTGAAGCATTACGCCATGAATTGGCAACGATTCGTACAGGGCGTGCGAATGCTGCACTTTTAGACCAAGTGCGTGTGCCATACTACGGCTCGGATGTGCCAGTGAGTCAAGTGGGTAGTATTTCTGTGCCAGAGCCACGCATGCTAATGATTTCACCTTGGGAAAAGTCAGTTTTGGATGACTTAGAAAAAGCGATTATGACTGCAGACATTGGGGTTACGCCATCCAATGATGGAGAAGTGATTCGTCTTATCTTGCCAGAACTTACCGAAGACCGCCGTAAAGAATTTGTCAAACAAGCGAGAAGCATGAGCGAGAAATCAAAAGTATCGATTCGTAACCTTAGACGCGATGCTAATGATGATGTGAAAAAGCAGGTTAAAGACGATGGGCTGCCTGAAGATGAATCCAAGCGCCTGCAAGATGAAATCCAAAAAATCACAGATAAATTTATCGCTGAAATTGATGCTGTGGTTGAGAAAAAAGAACAGGATATCCTCACCGTTTAATGTCTTCCTCTGAAGACCAGATAAACCAACGTGTACCTCAGCATGTTGCCATCATTATGGATGGAAATGGGCGTTGGGCTAAGGCTCAAGGTTTATCTCGCCTTGAAGGGCATAAGCAGGGTGCTAAACGCCTTAGGGATGTGATTCGTTGGGCTAGAGATGCTGGTGTCAAACAAGTCTCTCTGTATGCGTTCTCTACCGAGAACTGGAAACGCCCTAAAATGGAAATCGCAGGTTTGATGACCTTGATGGCGACCATGTTACCCTTAGAAATTCCTAAAATGATTGAAGAAGATGCAAGGTTATTGGTGTTGGGCGACATCACCAAGCTGCCATGGCTTGCAAGACAAGCGCTGAAAAAGGCAGTCAACGCGACAAAAGATAACACTTCTGTGGATGTGATTCTTTGCCTTAATTATGGTGGGCAACAAGAAATTGTTGAGGCTGTAAAACGCTTTTGTGCATCTTTTCAGACTGAGGATGAAAAAAATAAAGCTCTTGCTGAGCTTACACCGGAAGTATTACAAACTTATTTGGGTCGTGAAGATATTCTGCCTGTAGATTTGTTGATTCGTACAGGTGGTGAAAAGCGTATTTCCAACTTCCATCTTTGGGATGCCGCCTATGCAGAGCTTTATTTCACCGACACCAATTGGCCAGCGTATAGCGAAGAAGATTTAAAGGCAGCTTTGGCAGATTATGCAAGCCGAGAGCGTAGATTTGGTAAAACCAGTGAACAAGTGCAAGGGATAAGTCATGAGTGAGTTGCAAAAGCGAGTGATCACGGCTGTTGTTTTGGCTGTGGGCGCAGTGTATTGGATGTTTTATACCGATGATGCATTGTTTAATATGGTTACTTTGATTGTAGGTGTATTGGCTGTGGTTGAATTGTTTGCCATGATTAAGCTGCCATCTTCATTGCTGTATATCGTCACCTTGGCCATTCCTTGCCTATTTTGGTTGTGGAGCCCTGAAACCATCCCTGTTTTGTTCCCGTTGTTGGTGCCCATGGTGTTTTGGTTGGTTATATATGTGGTGCTGATGCGCGACCATAGCACTGCGGAAACCTTTTCTCGTTTGATGTATGCGCAATGGATGACATTGCTGTTGATGCTGTTTTGCTACACGCTGATGACAACCCATGCTTTGGCGCATGGTACACGGTTTTTATCAGGGGCAATCCTTGGCGTATGGGTTGCAGACATTGGCGCATTTTTTGTAGGCAAGCGTTGGGGGAAAACCAAGCTTTGCCCTTCGATTAGCCCTAATAAAAGTGTGGAAGGTTTGATGGGTGGTTTGTTCTTAGGCACACTCGTCGCCGCAGGTTTTTGGGTGCAAATGCTGGGCATGAACACAGGCAAAGCTTTTGCCTTAGCCATTATTTTGGTGATGGTGTCTGTGGCAGGTGATTTGGGTGAATCGGCGCTTAAACGTGCGGTGGGTGTTAAAGATAGCGGAAGCACATTACCTGGTCATGGCGGCATTCTGGATAGAATTGATGCTTTGTTGCCGTCTATACCTTTGGTTGCCATGTTATGGTTGATTGTAGGATGAGCAAACCGATGAAATTAACCCTTTTGGGTGCAACGGGCTCGATTGGCACAAGCACGATTGATGTGATGCTTAGGCATCCAGACCGTTTTGAAGCGTATGCTTTGGTTGCTCATCGCAACACTGATTTGATGTTGGAATTGGCCAACAAAGTGCACCCGAATATCGTGGTGATGACGGATGAAAGCGCATATCAAGCCTTAAAGGGTAAACTTCCTCAAGGTACAAAGCTTGAATATGGCATGGATGCTGCTGAAGCTGTTTCAGCAGCAGATGAAGTGGATATGGTGATGGCGGCGATGGTGGGTTCGGCTGGTTTGCCTGCCACACTTGCTGCTGTTCGCGCAGGTAAACGGGTTGGCCTTGCCAATAAAGAGTGCTTGGTGACTGCGGGGCGTATTTTTATGCAGGCTGCCAAAGATTATGGTGCTGATGTTGTACCTGTGGATTCTGAACATGCAGCCGTGCATCAGGCCTTAGCTGGGCATGATAGAGATTCGGTCACGCGCATTATTCTTACGGCATCGGGCGGGCCTTTCCGCAATCGTGACCCTGAAAGCCTCAAAGATATTACAGTAAAAGAAGCTGTAGCGCATCCGAATTGGGATATGGGTGCGAAAATCAGCATTGATTCGGCAACCATGATGAATAAAGCCTTGGAATTGATTGAAGCCAAGTGGCTTTTTGATGCTAAAGCAGAGCAGTTATCCGCAATCATTCACCCGCAAAGCATTGTGCATGCTATGGTGGAATATCGTGATGGCTCGGTTTTGGCGCAACTGGCTATGCCCGATATGCGCTCACCGATTGTGTATGCCATGCAAGCAGGGGAGCGTTTGGAAAGTGGTATTCCTTGGTTGGAGCTTGCGCAGACGCAAACATTGGAGTTTCAAGCCATTGATGAGGCAAAATTTCCTGCTATGCGTTTGGTGAAATCAGTGCTGGCAGGGGAAGATAGCTTGGCGATTGCTTTAAATGCAGCCAATGAAATCGCCAATCAAGCATTTCAGGATGCAAAAATTGGATTTATGGATATTGTAGCCACCGTTGAAGCTGTGATGGAAAAAACCAGCAATCAACATGTT
>JALUHL010000013.1 GCA_027053695.1 Ghiorsea sp. | reverse complement strand
AGCATGCGGATGTTTGTTAATCGCATCGGTGAGTAAACCGCCTTGCTCATAACCCACATACCCTGGAGGTGCGCCGATAAGCCGTGATACAGCGTGTGACTCCATATATTCAGACATATCAAAGCGAATCAATTCAATGCCCATAATACGTGCTAATTGGCGCACAACCTCCGTTTTACCAACTCCAGTAGGTCCTGAGAATAAAAAGCTACCAATGGGTTTATCTGGATGCGACAAACCAGCACGCGATAAACGAATACTGGCGGATAACTTCGCAATGGCATCATCTTGACCAAAAATAGCCAATTTTAAATTGCGCTCAAGATGTTCAAGGCTTTGTTTATCAGTTGAAGATACTTGACGGGTAGGGATGCGTGCCATGCTGGCAATGGTCGCTTCAATATCTGTAATATTGATTTGTTTTTTACGTTTACCTTCAGCTCTTAAATGTACCGCAGCACCAGCCTCATCCAATACATCAATAGCAGAATCAGGCAATCGCCGATCTTGAATATAACGTGATGCTAATTTCGCAGCAGTTAAAATAGCTGTTTGGCTATAATGAATATCATGATGTTCTTCAAGGCGATCTTTCAAGCCTTTAAGGATTTCTACCGTATCTTCAATGCTAGGCTCTTCTAAATCCACCTTTTGAAAACGACGAGAAAGTGCTGATTCCTTTTCAAAGACACGGCGATACTCTTGATAAGTTGTAGCACCCATACAGCGCAATTCACCATTCGCCAAGGCAGGCTTGAGTAAATTTGATGCATCCATGGCACTACCATTGGCAGAACCAGCACCAATAATGGTATGAATTTCATCAATAAATAAAATGGCTTTATCTTCTTTTGTCATTGCACCAAGAATGGCTTTTAAGCGCTCTTCAAAATCACCACGATACTTTGTGCCTGCCAATAATGAACCCATATCCAATGAGAACACTTTGGTGTCATGCAGTACTTCAGGCGTTTCATGTTGCACAATGCGTAAAGCCAACCCTTCTGCCAAAGCAGTTTTACCAACGCCTGCTTCACCGACCAATAAAGGGTTATTCTTACGGCGACGGCATAAAATATGCATACAGCGATTTAACTCATCATTTCGTCCTATTAATGGATCAATTTTCCCAGCTAAAGCACGCTCGCTTAAATTAATGCAAAAACGTTGAAGCGGGGAGGCATCACTTGCTTTATGTGATGTTTCATCAGTGCCAGCTTGTTCACCTGGTTGATTAGGAAGACTTAGTGTGCCATGGGATATGAATGCGACAACATCAAGGCGAGAGATGCCTGCGCGGTTAAGAAAATACACAGCATGGGAATCTTTTTCTGAAAATATAGCAACAAGTGCATGCGCGCCTGTAACTTCTTGTTTACCAGCAGCTTGAACATGCATCACTGCCCGTTGAATCACCCGTTGCAAACCAACACTGGCAACTGTTTCGCCTTCATCTTCGGCTAAAACTACGATATGCTCTTGAATAAAGGTCTCAATTTCTTCGCGCAGGTTTTGTGAATCAACATTTAAGCCTTCCAGCACATGCCTAGCTTCCATATTATCGAGTAAACCCAGTAGAAGGTGCTCAACCGTCACAAATTCATTGCGGCGCAAATGAGCCACACGAAAAATATCATTTAATGATTGTTCAAGGTTTTCATTTAATATACCCATATCTTCACCTTATACTTCAACCTAATTTCAATGTAACTATCGGCAAACCACCACACGACTTTTGCCATAAGCTGTAACTAGCAAGACTCATGCTATAATA
Organism: Ghiorsea sp.; assembly: GCA_027053695.1. Classification (GTDB taxonomy): domain Bacteria; phylum Pseudomonadota; class Zetaproteobacteria; order Mariprofundales; family Mariprofundaceae; genus Ghiorsea. The sequence continues at coordinate 4,148 of JALUHL010000013.1, read as the reverse complement.
CCTAGTCGTTTGTTTGCTTCTCAAAACTACAGCGTAAAGGATATTCATCTTTGCGGCAATGGGCTATGACCTGCGTCACCTTGCTCTCAGCAATATCTCTTGGATAAACACCGCAAATACCAAGCCCTTTCTTATGAATATGCATCATAATATCTGTTGCACTGTCTTCATTGTGTTGAAAATACTTTATTAATAGCTCTACAACGAAGTCCATCGGCGTATAATCATCATCAAACATGATAACCTTATACATGGGTGGCTTTTTCAATTCAGGTTTTTCTGTTTGAATGTCGGGCGTTATAATGATGTCTGTATCCATGCCGCAATGATAGAGGCTATTATCATATTTTTCGATAGGAGAGTATCATGGCTGAATTAAAATGTATTTTATGGGATGTTGATGGCACATTGGCAGATACCGAACGTGATGGTCATCGTGTTGCATTTAACATGGCATTTGAAGAAGCAAGGCTTGATCGCCGTTGGGATGTGGACACATACGGTGAACTGTTAAAAGTCACGGGTGGCAAAGAGCGCATGCAGTTTGATATTGAGCGTGGTGGTATGGCGGATATGCCTTTTGAGAAAGTTGCCGCATTGCATGCTCGTAAAACCATACATTACCAAACCTTGATTGCTGATGGCTTGATTCCTTTACGCTCTGGTGTGCTGCGTTTATTGGAAGAGGCTTATGCAGCAGGTATTACACTGGGTATTTCAACCACCACCACACCCGCAGCTTTGGATGCTTTGATTGAACATTCATTAGGTAAAGAGTGGTTTGATCGTTTTGCAGTGTTGGCAGCAGGGGACATTGTGCCCAATAAGAAGCCTGCCCCAGATATTTATGATTATGCTATGGAAAAATTGAGTGTCGCTCCTGAAAATACGCTTGCTTTGGAAGATTCTGGTAATGGCTGGTTATCTGCACATGCTGCAAAATTGAAGACTGTGATTACAGTGAATGACTATACTGCCAATCAAGATTTTGAGGGCGCGGATTTGGTTGTCGCAGAGCTAGGGGACCCTGATCGTGAAGCCATTGCTGTTTTAAGCAATAAACATGGCTTAGATAAGTTTGAATACGTGACACTGTCACACTTACAAAGCATTATGGAAGACTGATCGTGCAGACAAATAGCGTGCAATTATTTGATACCCATTGTCACATTGATTTCGAGCATTTTGATGATGATCGAAATGAAGTATTTGAGCATATGCAAGAAGCTGGAGTAACACGCATTGTTGCAGTTGCAGTGGAATTAGAGCAAACACCACGTTTGATTCGCTTGGTAGAGTCGCGTAATCATGTATGGTTTTCGGTGGGTGTACACCCCAATCATGAAGTGGATCATGAACCGACAGTTGAGCAGTTATGTGAGCTTGCACAGCATGAAAAATGTGTGGCAATAGGGGAGTCTGGTATGGATTTTTTCCGCACCCATGTTGACCCTGCTATTCAAGAGGCACGCTTTCGCACTCATATCCGCGCAGCACACGCAGTCAATAAACCTGTGATTGTGCATATGCGTGACGCTGATGAAGCCACGCTTCGTATTCTCAAAGAAGAGAATATCGTGGGATGCGGCGGTATTATGCATTGTTTCTCATCGAATTGGGATGCCGCAAGCCAAGCCTTGGATATGGGCATGTCGATTTCATTCTCTGGCAATGTCACATTCAAGCGCAATGATGAATTACGTGAAGTGGCGAGCAAAGTGCCATTAGAATCCATGTTGATTGAAACCGATTCTCCATATCTTGCGCCAGTGCCTATGCGCGGCAAACGCAATGAACCGACTTTTGTTAAGCATGTGGCGCAATGTGTGGCTGATGCACGGCAAATACCAATCAAAAAACTGGCTGATATTACCACTGCCAATGCCTTAAAACGTTTTCAGTTGCTGTAAAACTTATTAGCTTGCCCTTATTCCTTGGAGTGGGGGCAGCATGGATAAATTGGAACGGGCTCAACGCTTACACAAAACTTTAAAGCAGCGCAAAACACCGCTTTCGATGCTTGATATGCAAGAGATGTTTGATCACTGTAGTGAATCCACGGTAAAACGTACCTTACAGGATATGAAGAATCTTGGAGCCCCTATTTATTGTAGCGATGGTTTGGGCTATAGCTACGACAAACAAATAGCCTTTGAACTGCCTGGTGTATGGTTCTCTTCCGAAGAATTGCGTGCCTTACTTAGCATCCAAGAATTGACTCAAAATATATCTGGCGGCTTTCTTGATGAAAGTATCAAACTTATTCAGGAAAAAGCAGAGATGTTACTCGGCAAACAGCTCACATCACTGGCAGATATTCAGCGCGTTCGTGTTTTGGGGGCAGGCTCACGCAGTAAAGATTTACCAATGTTTACCCTTGTAAGTAGTGGCGTACTGGAGCAGCGACGCTTACATATCACCTATCAGGGTCGTCAGCGCGATAAAAAAACAGAGCGGGAGATTTCACCCCAACGCTTGGTGTATTATAAGGGTAACTGGTATTTGGATGCGTGGTGCCATCAGGCAGATGATTTGCGTTCATTTGCTATGGAGAAAATAAAACAAGCCTGTTTATTGCAATGCCCATGTAAAAAAATGACTGATGCCGAACTGGATGAGAAATTAAGTAAATCATTTGGCATATTTTCAGGCAAGCCAAGTGCGGTCGCTGTATTACATTTCAATGAAAAGGCGGCTCGTTGGGTGCAAGATGAAGAGTGGTTTCCCAATCAAGAGGCTTGTTGGCTCAATGAGAATATATTTGAATTGCGCATTCCGTATCATAACCCCACAGAGTTAATCATGGAGATATGCCGCTATGGAGCGGGTGTTGAGGTGATAGAACCAGCAGAATTGAGGCAGCAGGTCTTAAGTGCATTCGAGAAGTCCATAGCAAAATATACGTAAGGTCAGTATGTGACCTCATCATCATCCATGCTTGCACCATGTTCATTTAGGAGGTGTAGCTATGAATCGACGAGGTTTTCTTCAAGCACTATTTCAAGGTGTAGCGTATCTTCCCTTGCTTCCAGTTGTTGCACTGGCAAGGGAGCCAATACAGGTGATTGTGCAGCAATCGCCTATTGCAGGGTTTCAATATTATGAAGGTGATAATATTTTTCATCTTTTGCGTTTGAATACACCTTTGCAATTAAAACGTGATTTAAAAAATACCTATGATAAGAATGCTGTGGCTATCTACGCTCAAGGAAAAAAGCTTGGTTTTGTACCAAGGGCGGACAACACCGCTGTGGCACAAATGCTGGATAGGAATGAAAAGATTTCTGCGCGAATCGTTGAGCTTAGCATATCCGAAAATCCTTGGGAGAGAGTGCGCTTTGAAGTGGTGTTAAATGGATAATTTAGCCCCATCCATGCTCAAATCTATTTTGCATTCCAAACGTGCTAATATTTATTACCTTGATAAATGCCGTGTGATGCAAAAAGACGGGCGTGTGCTTTACCTCACTGAAGAAAAAAAAGAAAAGCAGTATTGGAATATCCCGATTGCCAACACCACATGTATTTTATTGGGTACAGGCACATCCATTACCCAAGCTGCTATGCGTATGTTGGCATCTGCCAGTGTGTTGGTTGGATTTAGTGGAGGTGGTGGAACACCTTTGATTGCAGGCAATGCTATTGAATGGTTATCCCCACAAAGTGAATACCGACCTACAGAATATGTACAAAACTGGATGTCGTGGTGGTTTGATGATGAGCAACGATTAAAGGTAGCCAAACAATTTCAACAACAGCGCATTGCATATATGCAAAAAGTATGGGCAAAAGATAGAGATTTGCAGACCGAAGGATTTACCCTTGATGATACCGACATAAACAAAGCGTTAAGTCGTTTTTCTTCAAGCATTGAGCAGTGCCAAAATGTTACCCAGCTTTTATTGATAGAAGCCAAGCTAACCAAAAAACTCTACAAAATTGCCGCAAACCGCACCAAAACCACGGGTTTTGTACGAAATCATGACAATATTGATAATGCCAATGCCTTTTTAAGCCATGGCAACTATTTGGCGTATGGCTTGGCAGCGACGACACTTTGGGTCTTGGGGATTCCGCATGGCTTTGCTGTCATGCATGGTAAAACAAGGCGCGGCGCGCTGGTGTTTGATGTAGCAGATTTAATCAAA
>JALUHL010000012.1 GCA_027053695.1 Ghiorsea sp. | reverse complement strand
TCAGGGCTAGGTGCAGGAGCAAACATCATCGCTGCCTGCTCCCGATTGAAAGCGCGCACACTAGCTTCATCAAACTTAGCAATACGCCCACGAAAGCTTGGGTCAATACGTTTGATGCGATTCACTAGCGGCGGATGCGTTGCCCACCAATTGCTTTGCCACCATGATTGCAGGGCATCCCCAAAAAATAAGTGGCTGACTTGTTGTATTTCAGGCATGTTTAAGCGCGAACCTGCTTTGTAACCACCTATAACTTTCAGCGCCCCACCAATGCCTTCAGGATTGCGAGTGAATTGAACAGCCGAGGCATCAGCTAAAAACTCACGCTGACGAGACATCGCCGCTTTAATCATATCCGCAGCCAGCATACCAATCAGCCCAATGCTGAAAAATAATACCCCAGAAAGCATCAGCACTGGATGCGAACCTCCTCTATAATTGGTGGTTACAGCAACAGTGTTTCGCCCAGAAATCATAAGAATGCCAAGGTCTGAAATCATGGTGATGCCATGCAATAAACCCATCATTTTCATTTTGAGCAATGTGTCACCATGCAAAAGGTGGCTAAACTCATGCGCAACTACCCCTTGCATCTCATCGCGATTAAGCATTTCCATAGCGCCGCGTGTCACCGCAATAGCAGTGTCTTTATAAGCATAACCTGCGGCAAAAGCATTGATGCCCTGCTGTTCGAGTATAAAAATTGCAGGCGTAGGTACACCTGATGCGACTGCCATTTCTTCAATAATATTGCGTAGCTGCCGCTCTTGTGGGTCTCTGGCTTTGCTAAGCCTTTGACCACCAAGCATTTCTGCAATGGCAATACCACCACCCTTTTTAAGCTGATAAATTTTATACCAGCTCCCCAGCAAAATAAGTGCTGAAGCGCCAAGACTGACATAGATAAACCTTTGCAGTTGCCAAAATTGTTGTGGCACATCTGCTGTGCGAGACAGCAAAGGCAGAAGATAAAGCGAAGCTGTGGCTGCTGCATACACGGCAACCACTATGGCTAGCAGAGCAATAGCAAAGAGAGCATACAACCCATGCGTATTGCGCTTAGCATTGGCTTGATATTGAAAAAAGTCCACGGGACTAAATGATTAGAATTGCACTCGCACAGGTTTGGCTTGCTCAGGGTCAGTCAGCTCAAAATAAACGGCTTCATCAAAACGAAACAAATTGGCAATCAACACATCGGGAAACAGTTGGCGTTGCGTATTGTATGTCATCACATCATCATTATAACGCTGCCTTGCAAAAGCAACGCGGTTTTCTGTAGATGTAAGCTCTTCTTGAAGCTGGGCAATGGTTTCATTGGCTTTAAGCTCTGGGTATGCCTCCGTAAGTGCATTAAAGTTTAGCATTGCGCCACCAAGCGCAGACTCTGTGGCGACAAGCGATTGCATGGCTTTGGCATTGGAAGGGTCGCGCTTAGCAGCTTTCATAGCAGAAGCTGCTGCATTTCTTGCACTGATGACAGCATCCAAAGTCTCTCGTTCATGGCTTAAATAAGCTTTGGCAGCTTCAACAAGGTTTGGGATTAAATCATAGCGGCGATTAAGCTGCACATCAATTTGAGAGAAACCATTTTTGAATTGATTGCGCAGTGTGACCAGCCTGTTATACATCACAACAAACCAAATAATCAGTAATACAAAACCACCCAAAATGATTAACAAAACGTTACCTAAAGTCATCGTATTCTCCCTGCATGCAACAAAGAGTATAGCAACAGTTCATCGCCCTGCCAAATATGATACAGCGCACATATTGCTTTCAAGCTTTCCCATAGTAGCTTTGCTGACCTTTGAAAAAGCTTTGGAGTAGTTGATGAGCGATGAAGATTTAATTTCGGGTTTTAGAACCCGAGCCGAAGATTATAGCAGCCGATTAGATTCGCTGCGGAGGTCGCTTTGACCTTGATAACAAGGTTGAGGAATTAAAAGAATTAGACGCGAGAACTGAAGACCCTACCCTTTGGGATAATCCTGATGCAGCGCAAAAAATCATGCAGCAAAAAAATGCGCTAGAACGCACCATCAATGGTTTTAATAAAACATTAAATACGCTGGAAGAAGCATCTATGCTTTTTGAAATGGGCATGGAAGAAAACGATCAAGATTCTAAGCTTGAAGCGGTGACCGAGATTGACCAAGTGCAAAAAGATATTGAGGCCTTTGAATTGGCACAAATGCTGGGTGGGGAAACCGATGCGGAATCCGCATTCTTGGATATCAATGCAGGCTCTGGCGGCACAGAAGCTCAAGATTGGGCAGAAATGCTATTGCGCATGTATTTGCGTTGGGCTGAGCGAAAAGGCTTTAAAACAGAGTTAATCGAATGTACCGCAGGCGAAGAAGCAGGCATCAAATCAGCCACTGTATCCATTAAAGGCGAATATGCCTATGGCTTCCTCAAAGCTGAAATTGGCGTACATCGACTGGTGCGCAAGTCACCTTTTGATTCAGGGAATCGCAGACACACTTCATTTGCATCTGTATTCGCATTTCCTGATATTGATAGAGATATTGATATTGAAATTAACCCTGCTGATGTACGCATTGATACTTACCGCGCATCAGGCTCTGGCGGACAGCATATCAACAAAACAGATTCTGCCGTGCGCATGACCCATGAACCATCAGGTGTGGTGGTGCAATGCCAAAGCGATAGGTCGCAGCATAAAAACCGTGACCATTGCTGGAAGATGCTCAAGGCGCGGTTGTATGAACTTGAAATTGAGAAACAACAAGCCGAAAAGCAAGGCTTGGAAGATACCAAGAGTGATATTGGTTGGGGTCATCAAATTCGCTCGTATGTGTTAGATGCTTCACGCATCAAAGATTTGCGCACAGGTATGGAAACCAGCAACACCCAAAACTTTTTGGATGGTGATATTGACGACTTTATCGCAGCAAAACTCATGGGCATCAATAAAGGCGGAGTAAACGACGATGACTAAATCATTGGAAGACATGATTCATGAGGTGCAATCGTTTAACACCGATAACCCCGATTATAAATGTGGTTCTGTAGCTTTGCTTGGCCGCCCCAATGTTGGAAAATCAACCTTGATGAACAAAATTATTGGTAACAAAGTCGCTATTGTAACGCCCAAACCGCAAACCACACGCCATAGAATCCTTGGTATTCATAGCGATGAAAACCAACAAATCGTATTTGTGGATACACCGGGCATTCATAAAGGCTCGCAGCAACTTAACCGAAATATGGTCAAGGTTGCCTATGCTGCTGCTGAAGAAGCTGATGTGTTGTGCATCATGCAAGATGGCTCTAAACCTTTGGATAGAGGAAGCATGGCTTTGATTGAGCGCTTTGCTGATGGTAGGTTGGATAAACCGCGTATTCATGTGATTAACAAAATTGACCAGTCCAATAAAGACCGCTTATTGCCTCGGCTTCAAGAAATTCAGCAGCTAGACCCTGATGCTGTAGCATATGTGCCTATTTCTGCAAAAAAGGGATCGCAAGTTCAATCTTTGGTTCAAGAAATCAGCAAACACTTGCCCCAAGCGCAACCTATGTATGACCCCGAATGGTTTACCGACCAAAGCCAAAAACAAATGGCGGCTGAATATGTGCGTGAGCAAGTCTTTTTAAGTATGTACCAAGAAATCCCCTTTCAAACCGCTGTGGATATTGAAGAATTTGTTGATTTGGGTGATAAGATTGAGATTGCAGCGGTGATTCTAGTGGGCAGTGAGCGTCATAAACCGATGTTGATTGGTAAGCGCGGCGAACTGATGAAGCATATCGGCATCAAAACACGCCAAGGTCTTGAAGAGCTTTTAGGGTGCAAAGTGAACTTAAAGCTGTGGGTTAAGGTACAAAAGGATTGGTTTAATAAACCCGGCATACTGCAAGACTTAGGCTTATAAAAAGCCATGTCTGAGCAAAGGGATAACGTATTATTATTGCGCACCATTCCTTACAGTGATTCATCCTTAATCATCCATTGCCTCACTCAAAGCCATGGGCGCATCAGCTTGATGGTGCGTGGTGCTAGGCGAACCAAAAGCCCCTTTCGGGCTGGGCTTATGCCCCTACATCAATTACAAATTCGTTGGAAAACCCCACGCACTGGAAGCATGGGTACATTGCTTGAAGTGCAACGTTTGCAGCCGCTTGTGGATGAGAGAAAAATGCTTGCTGGGCAAAGCTTATTATCGAATGCCAATGTTTTATTCCCTGATGGTGTGGAGCATGGTTACGCGGAGCTTCATCAAGCTTTCACTATACTATCCCAACAAGAGGAAACGCTAGGGTTACCCTCTGCCATTTGGAATATGCTATCCAGTGCTGGTTTAGTAGGTGATTTCATACATTGTTGGCATTGCGCATCTGAAGTTAGCCTTGATGAGCATATGTATTGGCTGAGCGCGAACTCGCTGTGTTCAAAGTGTGCTAGTGGGCGTGGCTTAGAGCTTAACTCGGGTTATCGCAAATCTATGCTAAACCTTTTAGAGGGAAAACACATCACATTAAGCCAAAACTATCTGAGTATTTGGCAGCATATTATTGACGAATCGATTGCATCACACCATTAAGTTTTAAGGCCTAACCCAATACCTTTTTCATCATCAATGCTGTTTTCTGAGCGGAGTGCTTGATCATTTGATTGAGCAAGGATATCGCTTTTGGGTCTGCTTTTTGAATCACTTGTAGAGTCTCTGCATCCAGTTTTAACAAATCCAAACTGTTTGCAGCATAAACTCCATAAGCATATTTTTTACCATCTCCTTTACGGGCCTCGCCTAACACACTATTTTCACGCCTCACTTCCAACACAGTAGGCACATCATTCAACATCACTGTAATTTCTGCTTCTCCTGATACAATAAGATAATAATTTGCTGCATCACTTCCATCCTTAAAAAGTATCTCATCGCGTTCAAGTTCTAATATATGAAGATGCTTGGCCATCATATCCCTAGCTTCGGAGGATGATTGCTTAAATACAGGGTGGCTAACCAGAAAACTGTTAAGAAGACGCTCATGCATCACCTGATAAAAACGTTGCTTAAATGCATCATCAGCATCAAACACTTGCTGCACAGCATTTAAATCCACACGAACAATCTCGGATGGCTCTGCCGTATAAACCGAAGCAAAACGTGCTTTTCCGCGAAGCGCGCCATATTCACCATAAAAATTGCCCGCAATCAACTTACCAATCACTTTGATTTTGCCATGACTCTCTTTGGCAATCTTAACTGAACCTTTATGAATAAAATAAAGATTATGTGGCGTGTCTCCAGCTTTCATCATTTCAACACCTTGAGCCACATGTATGATATGCGAAGCCTGATTTAGCACGCGCAAACTTAGTGGGGTCAACCCTGACAAAATAGGAAATTTTTCGCCGTTTAAGACCTCTTTCGTTGATTCACTATGAACACCTGAAAGCTCTAAAAAACCATCATCATTAATCTTTGCCATTGCACCCCTCCACTTGAGGATAAAAACAAGATTATGCTTATTTTAGCATATCCTCAAGACTATTTTGGTCAAACTTGAAACGGAAGCGCATGTACACGCCTTTTCTTGCATACTCAGCTGCTGTGAAATCTTGGTCATAGAAGCCAACAAAGTTGTATCCCACACTTAGCCAGAAGTTATCAAACACATTGAAACCTAGCGCCACACCCGCATTGGGTTGGTAATTATTGAGGTGGCGAACACGCAATGCCGCAGCCTGTAATGTTAAATCCCAATCTTCATTAAAGTCATAGATAAATTGCATACCAACCAAATCAGTTAAACCCGACCAAGAACTTGCACCAATGCTTTCATCCGTTAACTTAATACCGTGGTTAAAGCGCAAACGCCATGCATCATAACTTTGCCAGTTTGCAGTCATGTTATTGATATAACGTACGTTTCTTGTGTCTGTTCCTGTTCCACTTTGCACATTACGGCGGATATCAAA
>JALUHL010000011.1 GCA_027053695.1 Ghiorsea sp. | reverse complement strand
TATTTAATGCTTCACCTGTTTGGGCATCTTATTCTAGTGCGTTGATTGATGCCCTTAGTCAAGATAAGCAGTGGGCAATGTTGCTGCATACCTCAGATTCAGGTAGTTATATTCATGACCCAAAATTCTTTTTAAGTCATCCTTTCAATAAAAAACAAGAACTCATCGCGACCATAGAAGCATTTAAAGAGACTAAAACCTTGGGCGATAGCCATCCAATATGTAAGTTCCCAGCGAGGTATATGTGGCTGAAAGAGAAGCTGGGCTGGAAGGATGAGGATTCCCCTAAACCAAATTGCACTTCATATCAGAATTTTCTTGCACATGTGCCAGTTAAGAAGGTGCAACTTGTGTTTGCATCTGAAAATATTAGTAGTCCTATAAGTATGATGGGGCATGTGTTTCTTAAGTTGGAGGGCACAACAGATAGTGGGTTTCATGCGGAACATGCGGTGACTTATTTTACGGTTTTAGATTCACTTAATATCCCTAGGATTGTATATCAAAATTTCAGTGCGGATTTAGCGGGCATGTTTGCGCTTCAGCCTTACCAAAAAATCAAACGCAATTACTTGCAGAAAGAGCGACGAAATATTTGGGAATATCACCTGACCCTGACAAAAGCACAAAAATCTTTGCTTCAAGCTCATGTTTGGGAACTGAAAAGTATGGACAGCGACTATTTATTCGCTGATCACAACTGTGCTACCATCACTTATTTTTTATTGGGGTTGATTCAACCTGAAATACTCGACGCTCATTTTTCATGGGTAACACCAATAGATGTGGTGAGGCTAGTAAAGAAATACCATCTTTTCTCGGACGTAAGCGTTGAGACATCCAATCAATGGAAAATTCAAATGCTTTTGGATAATATGCAGCATGCTTCCCTTTCTCCTGATGGGTTGCGTGCTGTTAAGCTTGGCAACACCAAAGGTTTTGTAAATAGCCTTGCCCCTGATGAACGTCTGTTAGGTCTAGCATATTTGGAATACTTAGATGTTAATCAACCAGATTCATATGCAGAGCACAAGCAAAAATATCTAGAGTTACAACAGCAATTAAAAAACTCAACTCAAAATTATGTGTTAAATTATAGCCAATATAAAGACCCATCTAAAGCGCCAGGGAATAGACAAATTCAAGTTGCTGTAGGTCAATATAAAAAGGATAATTTTTTGGATGTATCGTTGTTGCCCGCAGCCAATAGACTTACGGATGACCAAAGGCAGTTTTTTTCTGCACATGAATTGAGAATCGCAGACCTTCGAATGCGCTTTTACCAACGCAAATCCCCTGAAATACGCAGCTTTGATATTATTAATATGAGAAGTCTAAATGCTTGGAATACATGGACAAGAAACTTATCAGGGCAATGGCATATGGGGTTGGAAAAGCATATTGATGATACTTTGATTTCACACCTTGTGTTTAATATCGCAGGAGGGCTTGGTTATACTGTACAACTTGGATCGGATACGTTGGTTTCAGCCCTCTATAATGTTGGGGTAGCAGGCGATTTAAATACAGGCTATATTTACCATTACCCTGAGATGATTGTACAAATGAATGAAATTTGGGATATGAAAACGACGGTGTATGCGAAGCGCTATTTCAATATGTATCAAGCTGGTGTATTTAATGATTTGAAGGTTTGCCAATCTCATTACCCTGAGCGAAATAGAACATGGTTGGCATGTGCTGAACAAAAGAGCAAAGAGAACCTAAAAATAAAAACCATAAGCTTTGCGTTTCAGCAGCATTTTTAGATGAATTTCTTAAACTTAATGTTTCACAAAGTGCAAGGGTGTTGTGTGGGACATGGAAGAGGTAGTTATCCTTGTGCATTGTAGTGATAGATTTCTTCTGATGTTTGGGAAGTATTGGAGAATATCACAGTGGACAATCATTTTAAGAAAGTGTGGGGTGGGCAAGTGCAATACCATGCACAAGAGCAACTATCCGTTGTTTTGCAATACAAAAGAGATATATCAAGTGTAGCCTCTGTTGAAGTGCGCTCATTCTGGTAGAGGTGATAGTTTGAATAAAATCGCAGGTATTCATGCCGTTAAACATGCTTTAGATGCTGGTGAAGCTATTGATGAATTGGTGGTGCTCAAGGGCAAAACGCACCCACGCTTGAACGAGCTGATTCATTTGGCGCGTAAAGCCAAGGTGCGCGTTTCTTTTGCGCCTAAGGAAGCTTTAGAGCGCATGGCAGATGGTGTACCACATCAAGGCGTGGTCGCGAAAATGGCAGCCAAAGGTGCGGTGAGCTTTAAAGATTGGCTTCAAGGTGTGGAAAGCCAAGATGAAGCATTGGTTTTGATGCTAGACCAAGTGACTGACCCTCATAATTTAGGGGCATGTATTCGCACTGCAGAAGCATCAGGGTGTGCAGGCGTTGTGATTCCTAAAGATCATGCTGCGGATTTAAGCTCGCCGATTGTGTCCAAGTCGGCATGTGGAGCATTAGCACGTATCCCTGTGCTTCGCGTGACCAATTTGGCACGAGCTATGAAGGATTTACAAGGTGCAGGGTTTTGGATTTCAGGTTTGGCAGGTGAAGCAGATACTTTAATCCACGACATTCAATTTTCGGGTAAAAATGCTTTGGTGATGGGCGCGGAAGGCGAAGGTATGCGTAGATTGGTGCGAGAAAGTTGTGACCAGTTGGTGAAAATACCCATGCCAGGCAAAGTTGAATCATTGAATGTGTCTGTGGCAACGGGTGTAGCATTGTTTGAAGTAGTACGCCAAGGTTTAAACAATAAGTAAGGGGGGAGTGAATATGGATTTGGTATTGATTGAAGGTTTGGAAGTGCGCACCGTGATCGGCATTTACGATTGGGAGCGTGAAATTAGGCAAACTGTACGCCTAGACCTTGAAATGGCATGGGATATTTCCAAGGCAGGTAAGACGGATAATATTGAGGATACCTTAGATTATAAGGCAGTGTCCAAACGCTTGATTGGGTTTGTTGAAGCCTCTGAATTTGGGCTGATTGAATCGCTTGCTGAGCATTGTGCCAAGATTGTGCTTGAGGAATTTAAAGTGCCTTGGTTGCGCCTTAAAATGTCTAAGCCAGGTGCTGTGCGTGGCTCTGAAAATGTGGCGGTGGTGATTGAGAGAGGTAATCAAGCCTGATGCCACAAGTTTTGCTCGGTATGGGCTCAAATATACATCCTGATATACATTTAAGCGATGCGGCGAAAAGCCTGCGTCATAAGTTCTCAGATGTGCATTTTTCTCAAGTGTACCGTTCAGCCGCGGTAGGCATGGAGGGCGATGATTTTCTTAACGCCTGCTGTTTGTTGCAGCATGATTTATCAGAACAACAGTTCTTTGCATGGCTCAAAGCCTTAGAAGATGAGCATGGCAGAGATCGCTCGGAAGGCTCTTGGAAGCCAAGAACCTTAGACCTTGATATTTTGATGGTTGATGGCGTAGTTTTAGATGCTGATTTCTATAAGTATGGGCATGTTTATGTGCCTGCCTCAGAACTTATACAGTGCGATGTATGCGATACTCAAGCATTTGCAACACTTGAGGCGGTTGACCTGAAACTTTAGGGCTTATTCAATAGCCCTTGTAAACGTTTGGCATATTCAGGATTCATGGTTGAAAGCGGTAGCAACACTTCAAACGTAGCCCCTTTTCTATCATCAAGAACCACGCGAATTTCACCATGATGGGCAAGCACAATATGCTTGCAAATGGATAGTCCAAGTCCAGCACCTTCACCTTGTTGATTGGTGCGCGCATCATCAGCGCGATAAAAACGCTCAAATAAATGCGGTGCATCTTCGGGTGATACACCCTCGCCTTCATCCATCACCCGAACTTTAGCCGTATCGCCTTCTGCCACTGCAGATAAGGTCACCGTTGAATTTTCGGGCGCATAACGAAAAGCATTGTTAAGCAAGTTATAAAAGATACGCTCAATTCGATGTTGGTCGCCAATCATTTCCAAACCTTCTTGCACATCAATATCCAAATTGATTTTACGTTTGGAAAATAAGATTAAATGGTCTTGCCCTACCTCTTGCAGCAATAGCGATAAATCAATGGGTTCTTGGGTGATTTCAAGTGTGCCTGCATCAGCTTGGGCAAGGGTGAGCATGTCATTGACAATATGTTGCATACGGTCGCTGATGGAAAAAAGTTGCTTGAGTAAGGCTTTATACTCTTCAGGCGAGCGCTCATGCATCAATGCCACTTCAATTTCACCTTTGAGTATGGTGATGGGATGCCTAAGCTCATGCGAGGTATCGGATACAAAGCGCTTCTGGCTATTGAAATTTGATTCTAAGCACTCAAACATTTTATTCAGCGACTCAACCAAGGTTTGGATTTCTTCATCATGCGCTGCGGTGTCCAAGCGCCTGCTTAAGTCACCATTGGATACGGCTTGAGCAGCATCAGTGATGTCATGGATAGGGCGCAAAGAACGCCTTGCCATACGATAACCCACCAAACCAGAAATAATCATAGATAAAAGCCCGAGCGCACCACCAATGGTGTATAAGAGCTTAAAGAAATGTTGAATATCATTGGTGTTTTTTGCAAGAATGGCAACGGCAACAGGTTGGTTTTGAATGTGCAAAGGAATGGCGGCAACACGGAAATTATCTTTTTGTAATAAGCCGCGTGTAGAAATGAATATAGGAGAATTACTGCGCCATGCTTGTTGGATAGCGAGGTTGACATCTTTTTTATCATGCCCCACAAGCTGTTTACCCACTCTAAAAAGAATGACACCATTATGGTTAATCAGTTGGGCAAAGCCTTCAAAATCATCAGAAAAACTCTCAGTTTGTTGAACCCATAAGTTTGGTGGAGTCTTTTCCAGAAATTCCACCATTTCTTGGGCTTCATGGATGAGTGTGTTATCCACATCTTTGTATATTTCATTGGCTAAAAACCAATACATAAGTGCGGCTGCTACAATAAGAATTAAAGATTCAACCACAATATAGCTCACAGCAAGTTTACCGCGGAAAGTGCGGAACATACGATTGTACACGGTTTGTAAACTCATCAGCTTAAGCGACCTATTCGGCCTCCTGATATTTATCACTCAGGATATAACCTTGGCCACGCAAGGTATGAATCAATTGCAATTCGAAATCTTTATCAACTTTTGCGCGCAAGTGAGACACATATACATCAATTACATTGCTTTCCGGGTCAAAATTCATATCCCAGACATGCTCGCCAATCAATGTGCGCGAAAGCACTTTATATGGGTTGCGCATCAAGTATTCTAAAAGCGCATATTCTTTGGTGGTGACACGAATGTTTTTCTCACCACGTGTAACCTGACGACTGATAGGGTCTAGCTCGAGGTCTGCCATAGTTAAAGTTGGTGTTTTGCTCTCTGATGTGCGGCGTAAAAGTGCGCGAACCCGAGCCAGCAATTCTTGGAAAGAGAACGGTTTGGCCATGTAATCATCAGCGCCAGCATCCAAGCCGCGAACTTTATCTTCAATACTATCTCTGGCTGTTAACATCAAAACGGGAGTGTTCACGCCACGCTCACGAATTTCACGACATACCTGAATACCATTTTTTTTCGGCAGCATTAAATCCAAAATAATCAGGTCATAATCATTGACTTCGGCCAAAAAGCCGCCGTCTTCGCCATCGTGCGATATATCTACAGCATGCCCTTCTTCTTTCAGCCCTTTTTGCAGCATTTCAGCAACTTGCACTTCATCTTCAACAATTAAAATCTTCATAGACGCAATGTAGATGTTCTTTATCTATCTGACAATAAGTTGTTTGCGGTGTGTCAAAAAGGTTAAGGGTGGTTGACAAGGGTTGAAAAGTGGTCGATATTGGCGCTTAGTGGGTAAAAGTGGGTAATTTGTCCCGCATGATGTTTTTCAAGACTTGTGAGGTTGGGTAAACAAAAATGTTTCAAGGTGAATATACCAATAATATGGACGATAAAGGGCGCTTAAACATCCCTGCGCCTTTCCGTGATGTATTACAAAGAAACTACAATGAGCCGACCATTATTGTCGCGCGCGACCCACAAACGGCTTGTCTTAGAGCTTATCCCCTACAAGAATGGAAGCGTTTGCTTGCCAAAGTTGGGGCAAGGCCAAGCAATGATAGAGTGGTTCAGGCGTTTAAGCGCACTGTTATCAGTTCTGCACAAGAATATCACCCTGACAAACAAGGCAGGGTATTGATTCCTCAAACCTTACGAACCTATGCAGGCATGAGTAAAGCCACGGTGTTTGCAGGCTCAGTCAACACCTTTGAGATTTGGGATGCCAAGGCATGGGATGCCCAGCTCACCTCATCACTGGCATTACTCCAAGACCAGGACTTGGACTTCTGATGACCACCAAGGCGCATATCTCAGTATTGGCTGACCCCTATATTGAAGCATTGTGCACCGACAAGGATGGGCGCTACATCGATGCAACCTTTGGCCGTGGCGGCCATACGCGTTTGATGCTTGAGGCGCTGTCTGAAAAGGCGGAAGTCTTAGGTTTGGATAGAGACCCTGAAGCCATTGTCGTGGGCAAAGCATTGATGAAAAAGGATAAACGCTTCCATATCGCATACACTGATTTTGCAGGCATAGAAGATGCAGCTTGCGAATTAGATTGGTCAGAAGTCAGTGGTATTGGCTTTGATTTGGGCGTTTCTTCACCGCAGTTGGACAATGCAGAACGCGGTTTCTCCTTCATGAAAGAAGGCCCACTGGATATGCGCATGGATTTTAATGCAGGGCAACCTTTGCTACAAAAGCTGGAACATGTGTCTGAATCTCAGCTTGCAGATATTATCCGAGAGTTTGGTGGTGAAAAATTTGCTGGTCGTATTGCGCGCTCAATTTTAGAGCGTTTAAAAGCAGGAAGCTTGAACACCACGCGTGATTTGGAAGATGTTTGTTTTCACGCCACACCAAAGAAAAAACGTCATGGCAATACCCATCCAGCAACACGAACATTCCAAGCTTTGCGTATTTGGGTGAATGATGAAATGCATCAAATTGACCAAGCTGTTCAGGCATCCATCAAGCTTTTGAAGGCTGGCGGGCGTTTGGCAATCATCTCATTTCATTCGGGTGAAGATAGGCGCATTCGTGATTTGATTGAAAAAGAGGTGCATGGCTGCACTTGCCCACGAGAATTTCCTATGTGTGTTTGCGGCTTCAAACCAAGCATGAAGTGGGTGCAAAAGAAACCTGTTCGCGCCAGTGAAGCAGAAATTGAAGCCAACCCAAGAAGCCGCTCTGCAATGCTTAGGGTGGCTGAAAAATTGGATATGTCATGTTAGGCCGTATGCCTTGGATAGCTTTGGCTGCTGGCATTGGCGTGCTTGCTGCAGGGCAGGTGTGGTTATCCTATAAGCGAGTGGATGTGGCGCAAGATATGGCACGGCTTAAAAAAGAAAACATCCTTTTGGTGCAAGATGTGCAAAGCCTTAAACTTGAACTGGCAAGCATGATGCGCCCTGATACTTTACGCCGTTTGGCAAGAGAGATGGGTATGGCAGCGCCCACTGCCATGCAAGTGGTGAAACCATGATAAACCACGGCAAAAGTTCAGAAAATATTTCCGAGCAACGGCGCTTAGAGGCAGTCATGGGGCTGGTATTTCTTGGCTTGCTCTTGATGGTAGTGCGCGCAGTAGATTTGCAATGGTTACAAGCAGGCCAATTGGCACAACAGGCAGACAATCAGCGTATCCGCCAATTTGAAGTTGCCGCACCTCGAGGTGCGATTGTTGACCGTGATGGACGAGTGCTTTCAGAAAGTGTTGAAGTGCCTTCGGTGGCGGCTGTGGGCGCAGATATTAAAGCTGAGGATTTACCCGCTTTGGCGAAAGCTTTGGATATACCGTTGAAAAAACTCAAAAGACGCTTGGGTAAACGCAAAGGGTTTGTCTGGCTATCACGGCAAGTTTCTCCACAAACGGCAAAACAAGTGCAAAGCTTGGCTTTGCCTGGTGTGCGGATTGAGAAAGAGTGGCGCAGATATTATCCGTATGGCCCTGAAACAGGGCATTTATTAGGTTTTGTAGGGATTGACAATCATGGCCTAGAAGGCCTTGAACTTGCGTTTGACCACAAGCTTTCAGGCAAAGCAGGTAAAGTTCAGCTACGCAAAGCTGCCAACGGTATCAAATTGCCTGGCAGCACATGGATTAAAAAACCCAAACAAGGGCAAGACCTGAACTTAAACTTAGATATTGGTGTGCAAAGCATTGCTTATGCAGCGCTGGCTAATGGCATCAAGAAAACAGGCGCTAAAGGCGGCTCTGTGGTGGTGATGAATCCGCATACAGGGCAAGTCTTAGCGATGACCAGCTGGCCAGGCTTTAATCCGAACTCATTTGGAGAATACAGACCCAAAGACTGGCGCAACCGCGTGGTTACCGATGTTTTTGAGCCGGGCTCTGTGCTCAAGCCATTCACAGTGGCTGCCGCACTTTCCACTGGAAGATGGACGAAAGAGTCTTTGATTTATTGTGAAAACGGCAAGTTTGAAATTGCAGGTAAAACCATTAAAGATGACCATGCAGAAGGTTGGATTGATTTACGCAAGCTGCTTGTGGTTTCCAGTAATATTGGTGCAGCCAAGTTGGCTTTGGATGTGGGTAAAGAAGATTTAGACCGCGTATTGATGGATGTGGGGTTCCACCATAAAACAGGCATTGGTTTGGGTGGGGAATCCAAAGGTATTTTGCCTGCTTTGGAGCATTGGGGCCCAGTAGAGACAGCCAATATTGCTTTCGGGCAAGGTATTGCAGTCACGCCCATCCAGCTTGCGGCTGCATTTTCGGTGTTTGCCAATGGTGGCGTGTATTACCCACCACAGTTGATTAAAGAAGAAGCGCCTAAACAAGGGCATAGGGTGGTTTCTGAGCAAGTTGCGCAAGATGTGTTGCACATGCTTGCAGATGTCACCAAAGCAGGGGGTACAGGTACGAAAGCTGTGCCTGTAGGTTATACTGTTGCAGGCAAAACAGGTACAGCACAGAAGCCAGATGGCAAGGGTGGTTATTCTAAAGATAAGTTTACGGCGGTGTTTGCAGGGGCAGTGCCTGCGGATAAACCTGAGCTTGTGATTGTGGTGGCGATTGATGAGCCAGAGACCAGTATTTATGGGGGTACGGTAGCTGCGCCTATCTTTAAACAAATCGCAGCCACAGCTTTGCCGATGTTAGGTGTTGCGCCTCATGTGTCACCCGAATCCGCACCTGAACATGACGATGGTTTCGTCAACAACGATTGGCAAGTGCAGCAAGCTAGCCTGAGTTTGGAAACATCAAACGCTATACAATCTTTATATGGCTTGTCGTTGCGAGAGGTGCGCCGCTTTGCAGCCACAGAAGGGCTTGAGTTGAAGCTTCATGGTAGCGGTTGGGTCGCCAAAAGTGACCCTCTACATCTGCAATCCTTGCAAGCAGGTGATGTGTTGGAGGTGTGGCTGAATGAATAAGCTAAACTTCTCTATGCCGTCACAAATGCTCTCCGATTTGATGCTTGGGCTTGGTGTGTATTCTGATGATGTGCTGGTAACAAATATCTGTGATGATACGCGACGTATCAAAGCAGGTGATACATTTTTATGCTTGCCACGCGTGCCTGACAAGCAGGCCATGGTTGAGAAAGCTATTCAAGCGGGTGTTGCAGCCATTATTGTGGTGGGAAGCATGGAAGAAAAGCTTGCTGTGCCATGCGCATGTGTACCAGATATGCAGGCAGCAGGCTTGTTGCTTCGCCGTTGGTTTAACACTGAAAAAACATCGGTTTCATGTATAGGTATCACGGGCACGGATGGCAAAACATCAGTAGCTTGGATGCTCAGAGAAGTATTGGAGCAACATTTGGGCTCGGCTTGGTCAGTGGGCACTTTGGGCTGGCAATCATCGGCAGATGAGCTGATAGACTTGGGGAACACCACCCCATCATTGATGACCTTGCACCGTTTGTTAGCCCTTGCAGAACAACAAGGGGTGGGTGCATTGGTGCTTGAAGTATCCTCGCATGGCATTGCCCAAGAGCGTATCGCAGGTTTACCGATTGTTTCAGCGATTTGGACAACCATAGGTCATGACCACTTGGAAGATCATGGTGGTTTTGAAGCGTATTTGGCTCATAAAACATCATTTATGCAAAGCGTTGCTAGCTCTGGCGACACAGTAGTTGCCAATGCGGATTATAATGTGATTCAGCAGGCTCTAGAAGATATCGCATCGCAGGTTTCATGGTATGCCCAGCATCAAGATGCGGATTTAAGCTGGAAGGTTGACCATGGCATGGCTTATTTTAAGGATGAAAACGGTGAAGTTTGTTTAAAGCAAGTGCCTGTAGCTGATTTCCATGTGGAAAATTTGGCTGCCGTTGCCCTTTTGATGCGTGAACAATTTGGTTTATCGCTTGCCGCTTTTCAAGCTTATGATGGTCAGTTGAGTACACCTACAGGTCGCTTAGAGCCAGTGGATGGTGCATCGCAGGTGTTCATTGATTATGCGCATACTGCCGAAGGCTTGCAGCGCTGCTTGCAAAGCGCACGCAAACTTAGCCAAGGGCAGCTTTTGTTGGTGTTTGGTTGTGGTGGCAATCGTGATAAAGCCAAGCGACCCGATATGGGTGCAGTGGCTATGAAGTATGCAGATGTTTGTTGGCTGACTTCGGATAACCCTAGAGATGAAACCCAAGCTGATATTGCAGCTGATGTATTGGCAGGTGTGGATGTGCGCCCTGATAACATGCATGTGGTGGAAGATAGGGCAGAAGCCATTACTCAGGCTGTGCAAGCATTGCATCACAATGACACTTTAGTCATTGCGGGCAAAGGGCATGAGTCCTACATGGAAATTCAGGGTGAGCGATTGCCATGGAGTGATAAAGAGCAGGCGCGCAAAGCTTTGCAACAACGGCAGGTGCAATCATGCGCTTAACAGGCAAAGAATTGAAACAAGCCAGCCAAGGCGAATGGGTCAATGATAAGCAGGCCGAAGTGGTTGACGGCATTGGCACAGATACCCGTGATTTTGTGAAAGGCCATGCCTTTTTAGCGCTTCGTGGTCCAAGCTTTGATGGACATGAGCATGCGCAACAGATTGCAGATGATGCCGCAGCTTTGATTGGCGATGATATTGGTGTATTGCAGTGGCAAGCGCTTTCGACACCGCAATTAAAAGTGGCAGATACCCTGCAATCATTGGGCGATATTGCAGGCTTTTATCGCAGCCGTTTACAGCATACCAAGGTGATTGCGATTACGGGTTCATACGGTAAAACCACAGTGCGCTCTATGCTTGAGCATATAGCCCAAGCCTTGGACATGGAGGTTGCGGCGACTCAGGCCAACTTTAATAATCTCATTGGCGTACCCAAAACCTTATTAAATATTGAAATGCATGCGGATATTGCCTTGATTGAGTGCGGCATCAGCGAGCAAGGTGAAATGCTTCGCTTATCTGAGATTGTGCAGCCTGATGCTGTGGTGGTGACGGGTTTAAGCCAAGCTCACGGCGAAGGTTTGGGTGGCATACAAGGTATTGCGCAAGAAAAGGCGCAGTTGCTTGCTCACTTGCATCAAGATGGTTGGGCGGTGCTTGGTCAAGGGGTGGCTGAGTTGTTCGCTAACGTGGAACATCAAACTGTGGATATGTTGGCCATGGAAAACCCGCATGCTGTGGCATGGTCGCTGCAAGGCAAAAACCTTGTGTTAAAGCATGGGCAAAACGCATGTAAGTTTGATTTATTATTGCCTGCCAAGCATTGGGCAGCAGATATGGCTTTGGCAGCGACGGTGATGTTAAAGCTAGCCCAAGATTTGGATAAACCTTGGACATTAAAAGAGATATGCGTGACTTTAGAAAGTTGGCAGCCTGTGCAAGGGCGCATGGCTATCCATCCATTATCAGGGTTTACGCTGATTGATGATGCTTACAATGCCAATCCTGTTTCCATGCAAGCAGCCCTCGATACGCTTGCTGCTTTAGAAGGGCATAGCATTGCTATTTTAGGTGATATGTTGGAGTTGGGCGAAGATGCTAAGCAGCTTCATGAACAATTGGATTTGCATGATATTGATGAAGTGTTGACCGTGGGTAACCTCATGGCAGGGCTGGCGGCAACGCATCCAAATGCCAACATTCGCGTTTTCCAAGATGAGCAAACCTTAAGTGCTTGGCTCGTGAATAAAGATTTCCCAACTACGCCAAGCACATTGCTGGTTAAGGGTTCACACGGTACTGGGTTGTACCGTATCAGCAAGTTCTTACAAGAACGAGGTCAGCATGTTATATAATCTATTGTATCCGCTGGCAGACCAGTATTCATTCCTTAATATTTTCCAATATATCACTTTCCGTGCCGCATATGCATTGATTACAGCACTTGTGTTAAGCTGGATGTTTGGCCCATTGTTTATTCGTTATTTGAAATCCAGCCAAAATAAAGGGCAGCCCATCCGTGATGATGGCCCTGAAAGCCACTTTTCTAAGCAAGGTACACCAACCATGGGTGGTTTATTGATTTTATCGACCATGACATTAACCACCCTGCTTTGGGCGGATTTACGCAATATGTTTATTTGGTTGGCGCTGATGGTGACTTTGGGTTACGGCTTGATTGGTTGGTTGGACGACCATTTGAAACTGAAACATGATAATCCTGACGGTTTGGCTGGTCGCATCAAACTGATACTTCAACTTGTGTTTGGTGGCATTGCAGCGGTCGCTTTGATGCAAATGACCGACCCCATTGTGGATATTCCTATCATCAATTATCAATGGGATATGGGATATTGGTATATCCCATTTGTCATTTTTGTCCTTATCGGCACATCCAATGCCGTGAATTTGACCGATGGTTTGGATGGTTTAGCCGTAGCACCGACCTTCATGGTAGCAGCAGCTCTTGGTGTGGTGGTGTATGTGGCAGGGCATAGTGGGTTCTCTCAATATTTATTAATTCCTTATGTGCCGGGCGCTGGTGAGTTGGCGATTTTCTGTGGTGCATTGGTTGGCGCTTGCCTTGGATTTTTATGGTTTAACACCTATCCAGCGCAAGTGTTTATGGGTGATGTGGGGGCATTAGCTCTTGGCGGTGCGCTTGGCTTTGTAGCGTGTGCTGTGCATCAGCAATTGTTGTTAGCGATTGCAGGCGGTTTGTTTGTGCTTGAGGCGGTGTCGGTGATGGTGCAAGTCGCATCGTTTAAGATGACGGGAAAACGTGTGTTCCGTATGGCGCCCATTCATCATCATTATGAACTCAAAGGCTGGGCAGAGCCCAAAATTATAGTTCGCTTCTGGATTATCACTTTGATTCTGGCTTTGGTGGCATTGTCCACCTTGAAGTTACGCTGATGGTTGAAAAACCAATGAAAGTCGCCGTGGTCGGTATGGGCAAAACAGGCTTGTCTGTGGCTTATCATCTGCTGCGTTTGCATATCGATTGCGAATGTTTTGATGAAGCATCGGTACAACTTCCTGAAGATTTGCAACACATCACCATGCATACAGGGCATTTAAAAGCAGAAGCATTGTTGGGCTTTGATAAAGTCATTGTTAGCCCGGGTATTGATTGGCGGCATCCTGCGTTAGCAGAAGCGCGTAAAGCTGGTGTAGAAGTGCATGGGGATTTGGATGAGTTCCTAGCTCACTACACAGGTGAGTTGATTGCTGTGACTGGAACCAACGGTAAAACCACGGCAACACAAATGATTGCATTGCTATTGGAAACATTACCGGGTGGGTGCGATGCAGGCGGTAATATTGGCACTCCTATGTTGGATTTATTAGCAGATGGGCAACCCACGCGTGTGGCACTCGAATTATCCAGCTTCCAGTTGGAGCGTGCAAAACATTTACACCCCCATTATGCGGTGTTGCTGAATGTGCAGCCAGACCATGAAGATATGCATGAATCGCCTGAAAGTTATAAAGCCGCCAAGGTGAGTATGTTCGCGCAAATGATTGTCGGGGATAGGGCGCTATTGGCTTATGATGATATATGGCAAGAGCTTGCTGATGAGCTGCACGGGCGCGGGGTGAATGTGCAACGTTTTGGCGTGATTAAGCAAACCTATGATGAGCATGTGAGCGCAGGGGTATTTTGTCATGGCAAGGGTGACCAAGTCTTTTGGCAGCAAGGTGATGAGCGTAAAACCATTGCATGTTCATCGTTGATGGTGCGCGGCAGACATCAGCAACAAAATATCGCGGTTGCAGCGCAAGTTGCCGCTGACTTTGGCGTATCTGCTGCAGTGATAGAAGAAGCTTTGATGAGCTTCCAAGGGTTAGAGCATAGATTGGAATTTGTTGGACATATCGCAGGGCGAGACTGGTATAATGATTCTAAAGCAACCAATCCCGATGCAGCGATTGCAGCCTTAAGCTCATTTGAACAAGTGGTCTGGATATGTGGCGGTTTGCGCAAAGATTTGGCTTTGGATGATATGCTTGATGTGGTGAAGCAGCATGTGTGCTTTGCCTGTGTGATTGGTGAAGACACTAAAGCTTATGAAGCCTTGCTCCAACAAGCAGGTGTTCCTTTTAAAGTCTCAAAAACCGTGGAACAAGCCGTGTTGGATGCTAAGGCAGAAGGCGATGCTTGCCCTGTGCTTTTATCGCCTGCAGCAGCAAGCCAAGACCAATACCAACATTATGCTGAGCGAGGCGCTGCATTTATCCAAGCTATTCGCGGGCTGCCAAGCGAGCAAGGGGGTGCGAATGCCTAAACACATACGCAACCCTTTTGATGCTTGGATGCTGTTGAGTATCATGGCTTTGATGTTATTCAGCTTGATTATGGTTGGCAGTGCTAGCCTTGAAGTGGCTGATGTGCGTTATGGCTCACCATGGCATATTTTGCTGCGCTGGAGCTTTTATATGCCTGTTGGTTTATTGGTGATGTGGGCAGTGTCCAATGTGCACCCATCATGGTGGCAGGCTATGGTAATGCCGTTATTACTGGTGGGTTTTGTCGTACTCATTGCGGTACTGGCCTTGGGCAGCAATATCAATGGGGCAACGCGTTGGTTTTCAGTATTGGGCATGACGATTCAACCCATTGAATTGATTAAACCTGCATTTGTTCTTTATTTGGCTTACTACATGGCGAACTTTCAAGAGCGATTGCCTTCCTTCGCCCACGGGCTGATGCCGATGTTACTTATGCTTTTCTTTATGGTTGCGCTTTTATTGGGGCAGCCTGATTTTGGTAATGCTGCGCTACTTATGGGCGTAAGCTTTTGCCTATGGTTTGTTGGCGGCGTGCCATTTAGACATTTACTGGGTTTGTTTGTAGCCGCTATGCCCGTGCTCGCTGTGATTATCATGGCCGCTCCTTACCGCGTAGCGCGGATGACATCATTTATGGACCCTTGGGCAGATAGGTTTGGCTCGGGTTACCAGCTTGTGCAATCGCAAATTGCTTTTGGTGTAGGCGGGCTTACAGGCGCAGGGCTCGGGCAAGGTGTGCAAAAGTTGTTTTACCTGCCTGAAAGCTTTACCGATTTTATATCGGCAGTGATTGGTGAAGAGCTGGGTTTGATGGGTATATTGGGTTTGATTACGGTGTATGCGGTTATGCTTTGGCGCGGCTTTAAAATTGCACGTCATGCAGACACTCTATTCACCCGCCTTTTAAGCATGGGCTGCACACTTTTATTGGCGGCAGCATTTGTCATCAACTTTGGCGCAGCCATGGGCATATTCCCCACCAAAGGCATGCCTATGCCGTTTGTATCTTATGGCGGTAGCGCATTGATTGGCAGCTGTATTTTAGCAGGTCTTATTTTCTCGGTGCAAAGGCATCAAGGCGCAAAAGCAGTGAATAAACGAAGCAAACGCAAACACAGAGCGCCTTTTCAAGAGGTGAGCGCATGAGCGAGGTGAAACGTTTATGTATTGCTGGCGGTGGCACGGGTGGCCATGTGATGCCTGCGTTGGCATTGGCAGATGCAGTGCGCGCGTTTGATGCGGATGTATCGGTTTCCTTTATCGGTGCAGAGCGAGGTTTGGAAGCAAGTTTGCTTCCTGAGCGTGGTGAAGATGTGCTTTTGTTAGATATGCATTCGGTTCAAGGCGCAGGTTTGATGCAGAAGGTGAGGGTGTTGCTTTGGGAGTTGCCTAAAGCGGTATTCAAAATTCGCCAAGTATGGCAAGGGCATAAACCTGCGGTGTTGGTGGGTGTGGGAGGGTATGCCAGTGTGGCAGGTGTTGTGGCAGCTTTGATATCGCGTGTGCCTGTGGTGCTGTATGAGCAAAATGCGATTCCGGGGTTGGTTAATCGAGTGTTGTATCGGTTTTGTAATACCATGATGTTGGGCTTTGCAACGGCTGCAAAACATCTTCATCAGCCTGATAAAGCTGTGGTGACGGGTAATGTGATTCGGGCAGATGTGTTAAGCGCAACATACAACACTCAAGATACACCTTGCCTCTTGATTGTGGGTGGTTCGCAAGGCGCTATGTTTTTAAACGAAACCGTACCGCAAGCTTGCCAGAACCTAGCCAAGCAAGGCAAAACATTCCGCGTGATTCATTTGGTGGGTGCTGGTGATGGGCGCGTGGGGAAAGTTCAAGATTTGTACGATGCCGCAGGCATACAAGCCGATGTGCAACACTTTTCTCAAGATATGCCGAGCTTATTTGAGCAGGCGAGTTTGATGATTGCCAGAGCAGGCGCAATGACGGTGGGCGAAGCTGCTGCTGTAGGTATGCCAAGTTTATTCGTGCCTTTGCCTTGGGCGGCGGATAATCACCAATATTTTAATGCTTTGGTGATGAAAGAAGCAGGTGCAGCCCAAATTATCAAACAAAAAACATGTGATGTGGCGCGTTTGAGCCGAGAAATTGGCGCTGTATTATTTGATAAAGCGGTATTACAAAGCATGAGTGATGCAGCCAAAGCTGTTTCCATTCGTGATGCAAGCGAGCGGCAAGTGACTGTGTTGAATCCCATGCTCGGTATGCACGGGTTGGAGGTGAAGGCATGAAATCTCGCGTACAATGTATTCACTTCACAGGTATTGGCGGCATTGGCATGAGCGGCATTGCGGAAGTGTTGTTCAATCAAGGCTTTAAGGTGCAAGGCTCAGATATTGCGGAAAGCCCGAATGTGCAACGCTTAAGAGATATTGGCATGAAAGTGATGGTGGGGCATG
>JALUHL010000010.1 GCA_027053695.1 Ghiorsea sp. | reverse complement strand
ACACCCATGACTGCGAGCTCTTCAGTGGAATCATCCAACGTAGAGCGCAGGCGAGCCCCTGTAACGCCAGTATCATCACCCAAGACTTCATCTAAGACACTGTTCCACTTGATAGATACATTATCCAAGCTCATTAATTTATCTTGCATGATTTTTTCAGCACGAAGCGCGTCGCGGCGGTGCACCAAAGTGACAGTTTTACAAATGTTCGCCAAATAAATGGCTTCTTCCACGGCAGTATCGCCACCACCCACAACAATCACATCTTGATTGCGGTAAAAGAAACCATCACAAGTGGCACAAGCGGAAACACCTTTGCCGTTAAATTTTTCTTCAGATTCTAAGCCCAAATACATGGCTGATGCGCCCGTTGCGATAATCAAAGCATCACATGTGTAGTCGGCTTCATCGCCAGAAAGTTTAAAAGGGCGAGAAGATAAATCAGAAGTATTGATATGATCCCACACGATTTCCGTACCAAAGCGCTCGGCTTGGGCTTTAAAATCTTCCATCATTTCTGGGCCTTGTACGCCATCTTTATAACCGGGGTAGTTGTCCACATCCGTGGTTGTGGTGAGCTGACCACCGGGTTGAATGCCTTGGATAATCACAGGCTTGAGGTTGGCACGCGCCGCATAAATCGCTGCCGTGTAACCTGCTGGGCCAGAGCCTAGAATAATAAGATGATGATGAATATTTGCTTTACTCATGATAAAAGAAACCTTTTTGATGTGACATTATAAAAGGCGGAGCATACACAAAGGTATACCCTATGAGCAATGCATTTTTCTTATACTTTTAGCTGATGAGATGTTTCAGCTTATAGCCAAGGCTGCCAACCAGCCCACGAGATTTTGGGGATACTTCGTAAAGCGTACTTAATCCAACACCTTTTAGCGTTAAATTGCGCGGTTTACCTATGACAATATCTTTGGAGTAATCACGAATTTTGGTATGAATCAAGCCATACACAATCTCATCAATGAGCACTTGATTGGTGCGGGCAATGCCTTCAATGCGTGCGCCTTTATCCATGGCATGGCCGATATAATCCACGTGTGGGCCAGGGATTTCTTTGACATAACCACAAGTGATACCAATACGGCAATCCATTTTGCCGACAATGGCTTTTAGCTTTTTACGTTCTTTTTCTAGGCTACTGGTCATCAGCATGGCAGCAAGGACTGCATCAATAGCGGTTTCAAAGACCGCCATTACACCATCCCCCAAGCGTTTAACCACCACACCATTATGGCGAACAATAGCTTGCTCACAAATATCACAAAATATGCGGTTTCTCATAAAACCTTTGGTGTGTCCCATTTCACGTTTGTATTGGGTTGAACCCACCAAATCGGTAAACATAATACATTTGTATTGGTCAGGTGTTGTGGCGATGACATTGGTGACATCTTCAATGATTGCATCCAAATTGATGGGTGTATGATCTACTTCTGCGATAGGTCGTGTATCTGCAAGCTTAGGTAGAGCAGAGATTTGTTCATTGACTATAATATCAAATTGCGATGCTTCGCTAGCTTCGTTTATCTTTTTAACAGGAACTGATTTCTTTTTGTTTGTTGCTTTTGCGACCATATCTGCCTCCAAACCTTAAGCTTGATAAGCCTAGCATTAAGCATTCATAGTCAAAGCATGTAACCAATCTCACATTTTAGTTTGAAGTGTTGATAATTGCCTCAGCAGCTTTTAAACCATCCACGGCGGCGCTCACAATACCACCAGCGTAACCCGCACCTTCGCCCACAGGATAAAGCCCCGCAATAGATACCGATTGTAGACTTTTATCTCGGGTAATGCGCACGGGTGAGCTGGTGCGCGATTCTACGGCCAGCATATTGGCATGTTCGGAAATAAAACCTTTCATTTTTCTATCAAACCCCTGCAACCCTTGGGCTAAAGGTTTGCTTAACCATGGGGGCAATATCTCTCGAATATCGGATGCTTCCACAGCGGGTTTAAAACGAGAGTTTGCAAGTGTGCCGCTGGGTTTATTGCTTATAAAGTCGGTGATACGCATGGCAGGGGCGGCATAGGCTTGCGATGTTGCTTTAAATGTCTTTTTTTCCAATTCGCGCTGCATACGAATACCACATAAAGGGTCATCACCCAAACCATGTTGTGTAATGTCTTGCGGGGTGACTTGCACCACAATACCTGAATTGGCAAAGGGGCTTGAGCGTTTGGCATTGCTCATGCCATTGACTGCCATTTTGCCCGCTTCAGTAGGCGAGGGTAGAATCAAACCGCCGGGGCACATGCAAAAGCTGAACACGCCACGTTTACCCAAAGTTTTATCAGACACTTGATGGGTTAAGCTGTATTCTGCGGCATGAAGTTTGGGATGTTTGGCTGACTTGCCAAACTGGCATTCATCCACCCAATCTTGCTCATGCTCGGTGCGTACACCTACTGCAAAGTCTTTGGCTTCGAGCTTGATACCAATGGCTTGCATATGTTCAAAGGTATCCCGCGCGGAATGTCCAATAGCGAGCACCACATGCGCAGCTTGTAGTTCTTCGCCATCAGCCAAGCGCACGCCTGTCATTTTGCCTTCATGGGTGAGCAAGGCTGTCGCCTTGCTTTCAAAGCGGTAATCCACACCTTGTTCAATCAAATAATGGCGCATGGCTTTGATGATACGCACAAGTTTATCCGTGCCCAAATGCGGGTGCGCATCCACCAAAATGTCTTCTTTAGCGCCAAAGCGAACAAACTCAGCCAATACCCAACGTACAAAAGGGTGTTTGA
Organism: Ghiorsea sp.; assembly: GCA_027053695.1. Lineage (GTDB taxonomy): Bacteria > Pseudomonadota > Zetaproteobacteria > Mariprofundales > Mariprofundaceae > Ghiorsea. The sequence continues at coordinate 3,222 of JALUHL010000010.1, read as the reverse complement.
TGCGGGTATAAAGTTTGCCATCGGTGTATGTGCCAGCGCCACCTTCACCAAAGCAAACATTACTTTCAGGGTTCAGTTCACCACGGCTTCTTAAGCGGCCAATATCTTTCATGCGTGTTTCCACAGGTTTGCCGCGCTCTAGTAACGTCACTTTTTTGCCTGCTTCAATCAGGGCAAGGGCAGCAAACAATCCCGCAGGCCCAGCACCTACCACAATGACATGTTCAGCCTTGTTGTTTCCCGAAATAAGTTTTTTTGGCTTCTCAATATCCAAGCGAGATGTCACATCAACTTGTAGTTGTGCTTTAACCTGTGGCGAAGGTTTGAGATTGGCATCATCAGCCAGAGTACATTCCACACTGCATACAAAATGCACATCGCCACGTTTGCGCGCATCAATAGCTTTGCGCACGATATTCCAGCTTAGTAATTGTTTCTCGGAAATACCCAATTGTATGCAGAGCTGGCTTACGATGTGTTGCTCGTTTTCATCCAAACCAACATTAAAATTATTGATGCGTAATAACATAGATGCCAAGCGTAACATAGGTGTTGGCTATGTGAATTGAATGATTTGTGGGTATGCTTGCTGCATGTCGATAGCTTTTGATATTGAACAAGCCATTATATTTGAAGATTCACGGTTTATTTTTCTGGATAAACCTGCGGGTTTAGCGGTGCATGGCGTGATTCAAGATAAAGAGAAGGGTGATAGCCTTGGTGTGATTGAGCATTTAAGGCAAGCCAGACCTGCTGCGCCATATTTGGAGCTTGCCCATCGCTTGGATAAAGCTACATCGGGCGTGTTGGTGATTGCCAAACGCAAAAGCGCGTTAAGGGCATTTCAGAAGCAGCAAGAGAATAGGGGTGTGGACAAACACTATTTGGCGCTGGTGAAAGGTGTTTGGCAGGGAGGTCATAAAAAAGTAGATGCGCCGCTTTTGAAGACTACAGCTAAAGATGGCAAGTGGTCTGTGCAAGTGGATAAACAAAAGGGAAAGCGAGCCGTATCTTATTTCGCGCCTGTAAAAGTCCATGAAGATACATCATTGCTTCGCGTAAAAATTATCACAGGGCGTACCCATCAAATTAGGGTGCATGCCAGTCATATTGGCTTTCCCATTGCAGGGGATAGTGCATATGGCGATAAAGCGTTTAATCAAAGCAAGAAATACAAGCGTTTAATGCTTCATGCTGAATCTATCAGGTTTTCTTTACCTGATATTGCAGATTATGATATTCAAGCACCTTGTCAGGATTTTAACCCTTACAAGTAACCCTTCTTAACTTTCTTCAACCGCCATGGCTGCCATTTTCATAGCACCTTCAAATGATTTCGCGCCCGCAATAAATAAACCATTATGGCAGAACATGGCATCATCAATGCCAGTCACATCTTGAAGTGCTTTATCGGATAATCCTGCCCATGTTTTCGGTAGCTCTTTTCTATTTTCAAATGTACCCAATGCCGCAGGCACAGTTTGAATGCGCCATTCGCCTGTTTGCGATGGATACACCACAAACAATGCTTCATCGGACATATTCACCACCGTCTTTTTCCAAGGCGTATATTGCTCCAATACAATTACTCTCGGGTCTTCTGCTTTTTCAATGGCTTTAGCAACGATTGCCTTGGCATCCAAGCCGCCTTTGGCTGCGGCAATAAAGCGCGTTAAAATGCGCGATGCAAATGCAACGGCTTCATCAAAGCATTCATCCACGTGTTTATCTTCCTGCCAAGTCGGGTTAAACATACCAATGGTTTGGCTAAGACTAATGCCTTCTTGCACACCAGATACATGTCCGCAATCAATAGCATCAATGGTGGATACCAAGCCAGCATCCAATGCGTTGGCAAGCTCTTGATTGCCCTCACACATTTCTAAGCCGTATTTCTGCCAAATAATACCAAATGAGGAGTAGGGGATGCCGTTTTCACGCTCACCCGCACCGCCGCGTTGATGATGGTCAAATCTATCTGTTTCAGGGTCGTATTCACCGCCCACGTCCACCACAATATCTGCCTTGGCGATAAGCTCTAAGTCACGGGTGCGAATCAGCTTGAAAGAAGGCAATATATGTTTGAACACCGCGATGCTAAACACATCATCTGCGTGAAAGTTGCCGTTATGCGTTGCTATTGTTTTTGTATTCATTTGTTTTTATTAACCATGTGATAAAGAGATAGTAAGCTGTTTTGTAGTGTAAATATATTGATGTGCAGACTTTATACCAAGCCAACAAAAATAGTATATTTTAATGCTTAGCTGCTTTGTTGAGCCACAACATCGCCAAGGTGGATATAGGTTTCAATGCCTGCCTTGGTGTTTTCCAATATATCCGTAGAGGGAATCCATTTGCCTTTTTCACCACACAATACCACCGTGCTACCACCAAAAAGGAAATATCCTTTTTCATCGCCTTTTTTGAATGGTTTGGATTCATCATGGCTTTGCACGATTTTACCCACGCAAGTCGCACCCACTTCAATATAGGCAAGTTTGCCAAAGTGTTCCGTGTCTAAGATGCTGACGCGCCTTTCATTTTTGATAAAAATATCCTGCCGATATTTCAAAGCCAACGGGTTCACCGAATGTAAATCACCAGCAATACTATAGGATTTAACGGTTTTACCATCATCGGGATAGTGGTAGCGGTGATAATCCACAGGGCATAATCTTGCAATCATGAGTGGGCCACCGATAAAGTCTTGGGCTAGTTCCGCATTACCAATCAAATCAACAGCCCGCAGCATGGAGCCTTTGACGGGGATATTCAGCTCATCGCTCATGCTTTCATGACCAAAGTATCGCGCCTCAGCAAATGCGCCCATTTCATGTTCGTTGCTGGTGAATGTTCTTTGCCCATCTTTAAACTTACGAATAAAAAACTCATTAAAGGATTGGTAAGATGTTTCAATCGGATGGTCTGTGAGCGAGCCTTTTTCATATTGCTCAATGGCGATATGAAAGTTTTTGATAAAAGGGGCGACTTTTTGCGCTGATTTCGCACTATCTTGTGCGTTTCCATAGCGCCTGCTAAACATTTTGCTGGCAATCAAAGGACCCAAAAGCCGACCGATAGGGTTGCCATAAGCAAACTTCACCATGCCGTCACCATAGACTTTTTCAATGTCCATTTTGTTTTCGTAGCGGTTAAATATTTGAATTTCAAAGCCTTGGCTCATGGTCGGGTATTCCTTGTTCTTCTTATGCTTAGGTG
>JALUHL010000009.1 GCA_027053695.1 Ghiorsea sp. | reverse complement strand
AGCATCATATCATGCATGGCATGCAATCGCTCAGCGCTATAAAAGCGTCCTTCTTGCGTGATGCCAGCTTGGTTATCATCTTGTTTTTTGGTTGTCATAACATCCCCAATCTATTCGCTAGACTGCGAACTATGCCCGACTCATATCCCTTCGCAACCTATAAAGACCGCAAAAGGTAAAGTGGTTTATCAAGGCTTAAACATATATATGCTGAAATCGTTGTCCAAATAATCGGTTCTTAGTTTGCATTCTGGGCTTAATGTTTGGCAAAATTCTAGTATCTCATTAGGCTGAAAGCTTTGTAAATCAAAGGCTTTAACAGCATTCGCATTGAGCAAGTTAAACGCCACACCTTTGCGGCATAACCTATACATTTCCTTGATGATTTTCTTGGTGTATTTCCCTTTGTCTTGATAGGGCTCGTTAAGCGCTCCAGAGAGTAATATCCAGTCGAATGAACGCGCCTTAAATTGTCCATCATGCAGCTCACCAACAAATAAGCTTGTATCTTGATGATTCTTTTTTGCCACTTCAATCAAGTCGGGGGAAATATCAATGCCTGTGTAATCCACTTCAATATTCTGCGCTTCAAACCAAAGCTTTAAATCCGCAAAACCACAGCCCACGTCCAACACACTATCACCCGAAGCAACGCTAATCTCAGTCAATACTGCAAAACGAATTTCTTGGATGTTTTTATTGCTCCAATACAAAGCATTAGGGTGATACCCATAACGTTTCAGGCTGTCGCTGTGCCTATCAATAATGCGTTTGCGTTGTGCCTTATTCATCATCACACATCATGCTTTAATGACGACGCTCTCACCGCAAGAAACATGCTCAAATAAGTCCATAATATCATCATTTTTCATGCGAATGCAGCCGTGCGAAGCAGGTGTGCCAATCTTATCTTCTTCATCTGTCCCATGGATATAAATGAACCGCTTGAATGTATCTTTTTTTCCACGTTTATTGATGCCTGTTTGCTTGCCTTCCAACCATAAAATTCGGCTTAATATCCAGTCGTTACGTTGCTTCTTATCATCTTGATGAAATATCCCCACCGCTTGCCTTGCCACAAAAGCTGTCAACGGCATTTCACCTTCGCCTATTTTATATTTAATCGCATGTTTACCCAGCGGTGTTTGCAGGCTTCCTTCTAAGTTGCCCACCCCTTTTGCTGCTGTGGAAATGGGATAAACGCAAACCACACCTGTTTTTCTGCGGTGATAAAGCTTTTGCTCACTGACCACAATTTTAATCATGTTTCGCCAACACTTTTAAGGCTAACGCACCATTCATTTTCGCCCCATGCTCCCTTGAATACACATCCAGCTTTTCAATGGCCTGCAACAAATCGGTCAGTGTTCTTGGGATATGCTGCAACAATGTTGGTAGCACGGTTTCTTTCATATCCCATTGCATAGTCTGCAAAACGGATTGTAGAACTTTCTGTAAATCATCATCAGCTTGAGGCGGCGTTATATCCACCCGCTCCATCATCAATAGACGACTACTCAACTCTGGCGGTTGCATGTCTTGCTCTGCACAACGCCAACTAATCAATAAAGCCTTATTCATATCTTTAGCGCGTTCAATCAGGTGGAAGACGGCATAACCCAAAGCCGGTGAAAGCTGCCCTGCAGGCAAATCCAATACCCAGTAAGCATGATGCTCACAAGTATTCAGCCATG
>JALUHL010000008.1 GCA_027053695.1 Ghiorsea sp. | reverse complement strand
GCCAAAGGTGTGAATGTAGGTACACCTGAATATGCTGCGTTTTTCTTTGCTGCACAAACAGTGGTCGATGATGGGGATCCTTTGAATTATGCTGCGTTAGCGGCAAGTAAAGGTATATTTTTATTAAAAACAACGCCTGATGGCGTGGTGCCCAATGCACAAACCGATGCGTTATCCTTAAATTTGGGTTTAAAACAAGTGAGTGGAAACCTAGCAACACAGAATGCCAATGCTTGGGCGTTGGGTGTAGTCGCATCACCTCAAGTGGGCAATGGTTTTGTAAACTATACAGCAGGTTCACATAGCTCATTTTTAGATCCAACAAACTCTGCGGCAGCAACCACTGCCATGCAAACAGATACTGCTACTTTCTTAGTTGGTGGCGCAGTGATTACAAGTGATACAGCGGTAACGGAGTAACACCATGAATGATATGAAGAAATATATTAGACAAGCTTCTATTCTATGCGCTGCAACTGCATTATTGTCTTCCCAAGCCTTTGCCAGTGGGTTTATGATTCCAGAGCAGGGTGCGCGAGCCATGGGTATGGGTAATGCATACAGTGCTATTGCGGATGAAGCATCGGCAAACTGGTTTAACCCAGCAGGTTTATCCTTCCAAGATAATAATGTGTCGGCGAGTGCAGATTTGGTGTATCCCATCAATGAATTTGCAACGGGCGGGCAAACTTATACAGCGAAGAAAAGTGTGCATGTCGTGCCGCAAGCTTATATGCGCTACGGCATGGAAGATTCAGACATAAGCTATGGTTTGGGGGTTAACTCACCTTTTGGTTTGGCTACGGATTGGACAGATTCAGGTGCACCTTTTGCAGGGTTGGCAGCAGGTGGGAAAGGTGTGACTTTTTCAGAAATTCAGGCTATTCATATCAACCCTAACGTAGCGTATCAAATCAATGAACATTTTTCAGTAGCTGTAGGCATTCAATACTACAACGCCTTTAAAGTTCACCTTAATAATGAAGTCATCAATATTGGTGGTTCTGGTGATGGTTTTGGTGGCAACTTTGCTGCCATGTATAAAACGGACACATGGAGCATCGGAGGCGGCTATCGCTCTAAGGTGAAAATTGATATTACAGGCACAGTTGTAGGCCAAGCTGGTGCAGCTACTGTAGGCGGCGGTTTGCAAGGTATTGGTGCGAATGCAAGCACATCGGTAACATTTCCAGCGATTCATACCTTATCCATGGCATATAAAATCAACTCAGATTTTTTGGTCAGTGCCCAAGTTGATCGCGTTGATTGGTCATCATTTGATAAAATTGTGGTCAATTATGACCCTTCAGCGCTGAATGCTTTAACGGCAAATGCTGATGACCCAACAGGGCGTTCTTCAACCATTCCTGAAAATTGGAAGGCAACTGTCGCCATTCGTGTCGGTGCAGAATGGAAGATGAATCAATCCACACGCCTTCGCGCAGGTTATACGTCTGATCCGACACCCACCAACCCCACTGACTTTTCACCACGTTTACCAGGTAATGATAGGCAGCTTGTTTCTTTAGGATATGGAAAAAGCTTTTCAGATAACCTCACTATGGATTTGGGCTATATGTATGTGTGGTTGAAGGATAGAACGGCAACAGCACCAACAGATGTGAACTACCAAGGCACATTCACAGGAGTTGTTCATTTGTTTACGGCAGGTGTAACCTACCATTTCTAAATAGGGTAGTGTGATTGATTATTAAAGGGCGTTGTTTTTCAATAAACAGCGCTTTTTTTATGGCGAGCTTTGCAATCGTTTGGCTTGCCATTAGCTTATCGGCAGTTTGAATAGATTGTTTGGAGAATATATGCGCTACGATTGGACAGTGGAAGAAATCACGAAGTTGTTTGAGCTTCCCTTTAACGACCTGATGTTTCAAGCGCAACAGGTTCACCGTGCTAACTTTGATGCCAATGAAGTGCAGCTTTCCACATTACTTTCGATTAAAACTGGCGGTTGCCCTGAAGATTGCAAATATTGCCCGCAATCATCGCGCTACAACACTGATTTAGAATCAGAGCTTCTGATGAAAAAAGATGAAGTGATGAAAGCTGCAAAGGCAGCTAAAGAAAAAGGTGCATCTCGTTTTTGTATGGGTGCGGCTTGGCGCGAACCCAAAGGCAGAGCCTTTGAGTTGGTGCTGGATATGATTCGCGAAGTCAAAGCTATGGATATGGAAGCCTGCGCCACTTTGGGTATGTTAGACAATGAACAAGCCCAAAAGCTGAAAGAAGCAGGCTTGGATTATTACAATCACAACCTTGATTCTGACCCTGAATTTTATAAAACCATTATTTCTACCCGTACCTATGAAGAGCGTTTGGATACTTTGAAAAATGTGCGTAGCCAAGGTATGAGCGTGTGCTGTGGCGGTATTGTCGGTATGGGCGAAGCTATTCGCAACCGGGCAGGCATGATTGCGCAATTGGCGCGCATGGAGCCGCATCCTGAATCGGTGCCTATCAATATGTTGGTGAAAGTGGAAGGTACACCCATGGCAGATGTGGAAGACTTGGATAACTTTGATTTTATCCGCACGATTGCCGTGGCACGCATTACCATGCCCGCATCGCATGTTCGCCTTTCTGCAGGGCGTGAAGTGATGTCTGAGGAAATGCAATCTTTATGCTTTTTAGCAGGTGCAAATTCCATTTTTTACGGTGAGAAACTACTCACGACTGGTAATAATGAAGCAGACGAAGACAGAGCCTTCTTTAAAAAGTTAGGCATTCGCCCCGAAGAAAAATGCACACCATCATCACGACGTTTGGCTGATGCCGATGCAGTTTCAATCGCCGCCGTAAAAGACGAACAAGCTCAGGAGGTTGCTCATGTCGGATAAACCTTGGGGTGGTCGCTTTGAAGCGCCAACGAATGCTTTTGTAGAAGCGTTTAATGCATCAACGCATGTCGATGCGCGTATGTATGCTGAAGATATTGCAGGCTCTCGCGCTCATGCGACCATGCTTGCAGCGCAAGGCATATTAAACGAAGAAGATTTGAAGTTAATTCTCGATGGTTTGAATCAGGTTGAGAAAGAAATCGAAGCTGGTGAATTTGAATTTACCATTGCGCTTGAAGATGTGCACATGAACATTGAAAAGCGTTTGACGGATATCATTGGTGATGCTGGCAAACGTTTGCACACAGCGCGTTCGCGCAATGACCAAGTGGGTACAGACACAAGGCTTTATTTAAGGAAACGCACTGATGATTTGATGGTTCGCATCAAACATTTGCAGAGCGTGTTGGTTAGACTTGCGGATGAACATGCAGAAACAGTGATGCCAGGCTTTACGCACCTACAAACCGCACAACCTGTCACTTTAGGGCATCATTTATTGGCATATGTGGAAATGTTTGGCCGCGATTATGCGCGTTTTTCGGATGCTAGAGCACGGATGAATCAGTGTCCGCTAGGTTCAGCAGCTCTTGCTGGCACAACATTCCCGATTAATCGTGAGCAAACAGCAGAACTATTGGGCTTTGATGCGCCATGCGCCAACTCTTTGGATGCTGTATCAGATCGTGACTTTATCATGGAATTGTTATCTTCAGCTTCGATTTGCTCTATTCATTTATCGCGTTTTTCAGAAGAATTAATTTTATGGATGAGTGCACAATTTGGTTTTATTGATTTGCCCGATGCTTTTTGCACAGGTTCTTCGATTATGCCGCAAAAGAAAAACCCTGATATGCCAGAGTTGGTGCGTGGTAAGGCTGGGCGCATTGTGGGGGCATTGATGTCCATCTTGATGACCATGAAGTCCTTACCTCTCGCATACAACAAAGATATGCAGGAAGATAAAGAAGCGATTTTCGATGCTTTTGATAACCTTGAAGGTTGTTTGAGGGTGTTTGGTGATATGTTGCCAGGCCTCAAAGCCAACCATGCAGCTATGCATAAAGCGGCAGGCTCGGGCTTTTCTACGGCGACCGATTTGGCAGATGCTTTGGTTCGCGCTGGTGTACCGTTTCGTGATGCCCATGAAATTGTGGGCAAATCGGTGGCGCATTGCCTCAAAGAAAATATGGAGCTGCATGAAATGTCATTGTCTGCATGCCAAAATATTGATAAGCGTCTAACCATTGAAATGGTGCAGGCATTGTCTGTGGAAACATGTGTGGCAGCACGCAATCACACGGGTGGTACAGCGCCAGAACAAGTGCGCTTGCAGTGCGCGAAATGGGTTAAAACGCTTGCAGACTAAGCGCTCGCTTTGTGCACTTCTTTTTTTGATGGTGTTGAGTGCTTTTTTGCTGGGGGCATGCGGAAAAAAAACGGGCTTGATTGTGTATGATGATTCAACGCCTGAACCTGAGCTAACGCAAGTATCCTTCCAAACTTCAGCGACAACATTTGATTTGATTTTGTCTATTCAGGGTGGAAGTGGAGCAGTGTTGTATGAGGTGGATAGAGCCGAAGTTGACCCAAGTTGCAACTGTATCGCGGACTGGCTGCGTTACTACGAATCTTCAGCCAGTGCGCAACGCGTAGGGTTAGAGCATCATTTTAAGCTAAGCAGGAAGGGCATAGTTTATGCATTTCGTGTGCGTGCAGTAGATAGCATTGGCAGGAAAACAACTTGGAGCAAGGTGATGAAAACACAGGAAATCAGTTCACCATGAACAAAAAAAGAAGGCAGTAAATAAGTGTCATCCTCAGCTTGACTGGGGATCCATAGTTAGATGTGTTGAATTGGAGTGGATACCCGCTTTCGCGAGTATGACGAGTATACGGAATACAATATGAATAAGCATGAACAATATCGTTTGAACCAATTGGGGGAATATCCTTTTGCTCGGTTGCGTAAACTTCTTGATGGTTTAACTCCCAACCCTGAATTAGAATTTATTGATGCAGGTGCGGGTGAACCTCGCTTGCCTTTGCCGAGCTTTGTTCAGCCAACTTTGGATGCGCATATATCAGGTTTTTCCAAGTACCCAACGACTACGGGCAATGATTTTTTACGTCAAAGCATTGCGGCATGGTTAAAGCGCCGCTTCTCTTTAAAAAGTATAGATGCAGGCACACAAGTATTGAGTGCCAACGGTACGCGTGAAGCCTTGTTTGCCGCAGCCCATGCCTTGATTAACCCCAATGCAAAAAGCAAACCTTGGGTGATGATGCCCAACCCCATGTATCAAATTTATTTGGGTGCAGCGATTACAGCAGGCGGTAAACCCTATTTGCAACCATGCACGGCTGATACTGGATTCGCCCCCGATATTGATGGTATTAGCCATGATGTATGGCGTGATACAGCTTTGGTGTACGTGTGTTCACCATCCAATCCAACAGGCTGGGTAGCGGATGGAGCTTATTACACTAAGCTTTTGGAGCTTGCAGAGAAGTTTGATTTTTATGTGTTGGCTGATGAATGTTATTCTGAAATTTATTATGCAGATAAACCGATTGGTTTATTAGAAGTCGCACAAAACATGGGGAACACAGACTATAAGCGCTGTTTGGTAATGAATTCTTTATCCAAGCGGTCTGCACTTCCGGGTTTGCGCTCAGGTTTGATTGCGGGTGATGCAAGCTTGATTCAAAACTTTTCCAAACTTCGTAGTTATACAGGCCCTGCTACACCACTTCCTTTGCAACACGTTGCCGCAGCCGCTTGGGTTGATGAGGTGCATGTACAGCAGCATTTAAACATTTATCGGAATAGTTTGGATGCTTTCTTTAAGGTGTATGGCGGCGAGATACCAGAAGGTTCATTTTTTGTTTGGTTGCCAGTTGAAGATGAACAAGCCTTTGTGCGTAGAGCTTATCAAGAGCAGGCGGTTAAACTTTTGCCGGGCAGTTATTTGGGTGCTGAAGACGAAAATGGCATGAATGCTGGTTCGCATTATGTGCGCGCAGCTTTGGTGGACGGTGTTGAAAAAGCAGCCGAGCTTGCAACGAGACTACAGAAGCTTAAGTAGTTCGCTTCTCTACTGCTTGGATAAGCACTTCCATAGCAAAAGGTTTTTTTAAAAGAATAATATTATTGGGTAAGGTTTGATTG
>JALUHL010000007.1 GCA_027053695.1 Ghiorsea sp. | reverse complement strand
ACCTTTTTTGTAAGAAGCTGCGTATTAATAACAAGATAACCGCAACTGAAATACAACTATCGGCAATATTAAACGCTGGCCAATGGTAGGCTTGACCATTCCAAACCACATACCAATCGATAAAATCAACCACATAACCTAACGTGAACCTATCAAGGATATTCCCTGCCGCACCCACAAGAATAAGCATCAAAAGCCATGATTCCACACTTTGCCGCTGTTGCTCTTTCCACCACCAAACAGCCACAACCACTGCAATCAAAGAGGTGACACCCAACAATGCATTGGTGCGCCATGCTTGATTCCAGTCGGCAAACATAGAAAACGCCACACCAAAATTATGCGCCTTCACAATATTAAAAAAGCCATCAATCACAGTCATGCTGAAAAATGGATATTGCTGCTCAATCCACCATTTGCTTAGCTGGTCAGCAGCCAATAAAAGTATAAATGCGATGATTTGTAGCTTTGTTTTCTGATGCACCATATCTCCTAGATAGAACCTGTGAACAGACCCTAAGCAAATAAAAGCCAACTTCACCAGTTATCTGCTTGAGGTTCAATGCTTTATTTGTAGAGTTTTGTTTTTCACAATGAAACTTGAGGTGAGCTTTGGCATTATTGATTAATGAAGATTGTATCAACTGCGCTGTTTGCGAGCCTGAATGTCCCAATGATGCGATTTTTGAGGGTGAAGATATTTTTGAAATCAACCCTAATTTGTGCACAGAATGCATTGGTCACTATGATGAACCGCAATGCGTGGCTATCTGCCCAGTGGATTGCATACCCAAAGACCCCAACCGCGTTGAAAGCGAAGAAGAGCTCAAGATAAAATATCAAAAATTAACAGGAAAAACAGCGTGAGCGGCAAACTCTTTATTATTTCAGGGCCATCTGGCGCTGGAAAATCAAGCTTATGCACAGCCCTTCTTCAAGCTTGCCCTAACTTACAACTATCCATTTCCTGCACCACAAGAAAGCCGCGCCCAGGTGAAGAAGATGGTAGAGAATACCATTTTCTTGATACACAAACCTTTGAACAGCAGCAGAAAGCGGGAAAATTCTTAGAGTCTGCTTTGGTGCATGGCAACTATTATGGCACACGCCAATCCGATGTGGAACAGTTACTCAAGCAAGGTAAGGATGTGTTGTTAGAAATCGACTGGCAGGGTGCAAAGCAAGTGGCTGAAAAAATACCTAGTGCTGTCCGTATTTTTATACTTCCGCCTTCTATTGAAGCGTTAAAAGCGCGATTAATCAGCCGTGGGCAGGATGATGCGCAGGTGATTGAAAAGCGTATCGCTGCTGCAGAAGATGAAATGAGCCATGCCCATGAAGCACATCATCAAATCGTCAATGATGACTTTAATCCTGCATTGTCCCAACTTGTTCAGTTGGTTCAAGACTAATACTCACCTTCCTTTTTTAACCGAATACCTGATGGCCCGGGGCGCACTTGCAGAATTTTGGTCTTTTCAAATTCATCAACCAAATAAACATTACTCTGTGATGTTGTGCCATCCGGTAAAAGCAACACCACACCCAACAAAGGCTCTTGATTATCGTTATCCGATGACGATACAAGGTTGGAGTTAAGGTCGAAAGCAGATTCATAAGCCGCATCTCCTGCTTGATTCACCTGTTGAATAATAATGCCTTCTGGCAATATATACGATGCTAAAGGTGGCTCAGCCAAAGGTTGCCATGAAGCTTTGTTGGCCTCTTTTTTGCCAAAGCTTTCTACCCAAGCCTCAAACGACCAACCACCTTTTTTGGCTAGCCAACGAATGGGCTGTCCTGAAAGTTGTGCTTCTTCCAAAGCATAGGACAACACAGTGCGTAAATGGTCGGATTCTTCATCAATATCAGCGCCACCAATACTGGAAATTGATGGCACAATCATCGCAGAAGTGGCCGCAATGATAACAATCACCAGCAGTATTTCTAAAAGCGTAAACCCCGCTTGAGCCTGCTTATCTAGCGCCTGCTTATATTGAAATTGTTTTATATTTATTCGTCCCAGTTGCCAAGGTCAGCATCAAAGCCTGAGCCGCCTTGCTTGCCATCTGCACCATAAGACAAAATATCGAAATCACCATGTACACCCGGCGATAAATAGACAAAAGGATTGCCCCAAGCATCTTTGGGCAGGCTGTCTAAGTAGCGCTTTCCGCTCTTATCTGCGCTCACCAAAGCATTGATACCCTCAGATGAGGAAGGATATGAGCCATGTTGCAAACGATACAGCTTCATCGCTTGACCAATGGTCTGCATTTGTGCTTTGGTGGAATCCACTTTGGCTTCATCCGCACGCTCAATAAACCTTGGCGCTACCATGGCTGCAAGCACACCAATAATCACCAAGACCACCATGATTTCCAAAAGCGTAAAGCCACGCTCATGCTCTTGCATATTTAATGTTTTATCAGTAAATCGTTCAATGTTCATGTTTATGCTCCAACCAAAAATCATTGCGTTGCAAAGGGTCATACAAACGCTTTTCACCTTTCCAGTTAATCCAAGGACCAATACCCAAATCACTGGTTTCATGAATCAGCCTATCTATCATTAGCCACGAACCCACCAACGCACCATGGGTTTGAATCGCTTCGCGTGCATACGCCGAACAAACAGGATATGCAGGGCAAGCCCTTCCATCCAAATGCCCAAGCACATGCTGATAAAAAGCAATGCCAAAGCCTTGTGGCGTGGTGGCTGGCATATCAAATGTTTTCCAAAATATACCCAAAGCAAAGCTGAATATCACCAAGCTTAAATACAGATGCATAAGCTTAGACGAAAAAAAGGCAGAGCCAAACTCCACCTTTCTTATCCTATCAAACATGGGCATAGGTTGTTTGGATGCTTAGTCCAAATGCTCGTTGATGAAGTCAACCAACTTACCTTTATTGACTGCACCCACTTTTGTGCCTTGCACATTACCATCTTTAAAAATGGTCAAGGTTGGGATGCCGCGAACGCCATATTTTCCTGGGGTGTTCGGATTATCATCAATATCAATTTTAGCGATGGTGATTTTATCACCCATCTCAGCAGCTACTTCCTCAAGTAAAGGTGCAATTTGCTTGCAAGGGCCACACCAAGGCGCCCAAAAATCAACAAGCACCGCGCCTGAAGCCTTTAGAACATCACTATCAAAACTATCATCTGTTACATTTATGATTGCCATCTATCTTTTTCTCCTCGTCTATTCAAACGAAGGCTAACATATCTAGCCAATTCGTCAGCGTCAATTGTAATGTGCTCAACATGAGCATGACATGAAATAAACCTGAAACTTTTTCTAAAGTCGCTCGTTTTGGCGGCGATAGGTTTACCCAACATGGAAAGCAAGGACGCTTTCTTTCAACCGCAGGAAGCAAACGTAAATAGGCATGATGTCGCTTACGCAATCAAAATAAATCATTCTACGGAGAGAATATTATGGCACTAACAGTCCAAACCAACAATGCGGCAATGACCGCGCTTAAAAATCTAAATGCAAACAATATGGCGATGAATAAATCGTTGAATCGTTTGTCTTCAGGTTTTCGTGTAAACAATGCAGCAGATGATGCTTCTGGTTATGCAGTTTCATCCAAGCTAGACGCGCAAACTCAGCGTTTAAAAGCAGCTTCATTAAACGCTACACAGGCACAAGCCATGACAAAAATGGCGGATGCGGGTGTGAACGAAATCCAAAATATGGTGGTTCGTCTTGAAACGCTAGCCACGCAAGCAGCATCAGCAAACAATGCTGGCGAGCTTGGCAAATTGGATGCAGAACGCATCAAACTAGAATCCGCTATTGATAAAATTGCAGGTTCTACCAACTACAATGGTGTTAGTCTATTGGATGGTACATCTGGTTCAACCGCCACATTAGCCGCTGCTGTCGCTGGTGTAAGTGGATCAGCTACCGTACAAGGTGCGGCAGCAGGCGCAGTCACTATTGCAACGGCTGCAGGTACTACTGCAGGCACATTCAAAATTACCTTAACCAATGCTGCGGGTACTGCGCAAACTGTTGATAACATTGCAGCTCCTGCTGCAGGTAGCAAAAAAGATATTGCATTTGGTGATATTGGCTTAACCATTTCTGTAGATGCAAACTTAGCTGCTGGTGGTGCTGGTTCATTTACGGTATCGGCAGGTTCGGCAAGCAGCTTCCAAGTGGGCGCGGATAACAATGCCAACAACCGTGTAAGTCTTGATTTGAGTAGTAGTTATACGACCACTGGCCTAGGTTTAACTGGTGATTTGACTACACAAGCCAATGCACAAACTTATATCGATACGGCTAAAACGGCTTTGAATACTTTGGTCAACCAACGTGCAGATTTGGGTGCAACACAAAACCAAATCTCATTTGTTCAATCTAACTTGGCAACAAGTATTGAGCAAACCACAGCTTCTGTATCATCGATTCGTGATGCTGATATGGCAGCTGAAATGGCTGACTTTACGAAAAATAAAATCTTGGCACAAGCAGGTACTGCAATGTTGGCACAAGCCAATCAAGCAGCACAAAATGTCATGACTTTATTCAGGTAATATCGTCTTCGCTATCGCCCTCCTCATGGTTAGTTGTTTTGCCTTGAGGAGGGCAAAAGCGTATCAAATCTAAACAAGGAGGTAAGTCATGGAAGTCATTGCAGCAGTCGCTAAAAGTAACACTGTGACACAACCACTCAGTTTGGGTACTCAACAAGCTCTAGTAAGCCACGTGCGTGTTCAAGCAACAACAATCCCCAGTATGCAACACATTGAAAAGCCTGTAACTGAGAAAGATGTACAAAAAGCAATCAATGAAATCACCAGTGCTCTTATTGGCGCAAATGAATCCATTGGTTTTAATTATGAAAATAAGCTTGGGCAGCTTTATGTTCAAGTTACCGACAATGTCAGTGGTGAAGTGATTAGAGAATTACCATCTAAAGACTTCATCAAACACAAATTAGCCATGCAAGAAATGATTGGTTTGTTGCTGGATAAGAAAGCTTAGTATGCCTTCAATCTCTGGGTTGTCTGGTCTTGTTGCAGGCTTTGATACCAAAGCCGCAGTAGAGGAATTGCTTGGGTTGCAAAAATTTGGTATTGCTCAGCTTGAGAAGAAGAAAACGGAAGAAACTGCCAAGCAAACAGCATTGAATGATCTCAATACCAAGTTAAGAGATTTTAGAACCCAAGCCATTACCATGCGTGATGTGGATACATTTTTTTCTTATACAGCCAATTTGAACAGTAGCAATGCATCAGTACCAGCTTCCAATCTATTGGATGTTGCAGGTGATAATTCTGTCACATCGGGCAATCATGCTATTGTGGTTCAACAATTGGCGGCAGCAGCACGTTCATCATCAAGCAGTGCTGTCAAAGGTTCTACAGGCACTGCTATTCTTAGTGAAACAACCGCATTAAATGTAAGCGGTTCATTTCAAATCAATGGCATAAATATAAATATCACTGCTTCAAATTCTCTTAAAGATATTGCCAATGCTATCAATACTGCATCTACAGGTGTCACCGCATCTGTGGTTAAAGTGGGTAATGCAGATTTCCGTTTGGTGCTTGCTGCCAATGATACAGGCGCTACAGGTTTTACCATTTCTGGGGCGGCACTGGATGCAGCTGGCTCTTTAGCAAATTTAAATATAGGCGCAACTGGGCAAACCAACGCTATCCAAGTGCTCCAAGCACCTCAAGATGCGATTGCCACCATTGATGGGCTAACCATCACCCGAAGCAGCAATACCATTGGTGATGCGATTGCTGGATTAACCTTTACCCTCAAACAAGCAGATCCAGCCACCACAGTGAATATGGGTATTGGTGTAGATACGGTAGATTTGCGGAATAAAGTTCAGAGCTTTGTAGATAGCTATAATGCTGCCTATAGTTTTGTGAATGAGCAGTTTAAATTCAATGCAGATACAGGTAAGAATGGTATTCTTGCTCAAGAAAGTGTTTTAACATCCATTCAGTCTAGCCTTTCCAGTGAATTATTAAAATCCATACCAGGTTTGGCATC
>JALUHL010000006.1 GCA_027053695.1 Ghiorsea sp. | reverse complement strand
AAAAGTTTAAGAAGAAAAAGCGCAAAAAAGAAGATATTTCAGATGCTGAGTTTCGCACGGAATGCCGTGAATATGCCAAAGGGCAAATTGATATTCAGCGTGAAGAATTCAAACGCTTGGGCATCACGGGTGACTGGGAAAACCCATATGTGACCATGGATTATCAATTTGAAGCCAACACTGTGCGTGAGATTGGTCGTTTTCTTGAAAATGGCAGTTTGTATAAAGGTGCGAAACCTGTGCACTGGTGCGTGTCTTGCGCTACCGCATTGGCAGAAGCTGAAGTGGAATATGAAGATCATACCTCACACTCGATTTATGTGAAATTCAAAGCAGGTGAAGATTTAACGGATATTGATGCAGCATTAACTGGCGATATATCCGTGGTGATTTGGACAACCACACCGTGGACGATTCCTGCCAACTTGGCCGTTTCCGTTGGCCCTGATTTGGATTATGTGGCGAAAAAAGTTACCGATGCGGGTGAATGCAAAAACCTGAAAGAAGGTGAAATCTTGATTTTGGCTGAAGCGCTTGCCGATGGTGTGCTTGCTGACATTGGTGTCACTGCTGAAACAGTAGCTCACTTCAAAGGTGCAAAACTTGAAAATCGCAAATTCCGCCACCCGTATTTAGACCAAGATGCACCTATTCTTGTGGGCAGTCATGTGACCTTGGATGCAGGTACAGGTTGTGTACACACTGCACCAGGGCATGGCCAAGAAGATTATGAAGTCGGCTTAAAATATGGGCTAAAAGGCTTTAATCCAGTTGGTGACACTGGCATTTTTGAAGCAGGTACACCTGTGGTTGAAGGTGAGCATGTATATAAAGCCAATGCTATTATGGTGGAACATTTGCAAAGCTGTGGCGCATTATTGGCAGCCGACCAGATTCGTCATTCTTATCCACATTGCTGGCGTTGCCACAAGCCTTTGATTTTCCGCGCCACGCCGCAATGGTTTATCAGCATGGATAACAATGATTTAAGAGCCAAAGCCTTGGAAGCCATCAAAGCAACCCAGTGGACACCTGCTTGGGGTGAAAATCGCATTCGTAGCATGGTTGAGCAACGCCCAGATTGGTGTGTGTCTCGCCAACGCAATTGGGGTGTGCCAATTACTGTTATCACGTGCATCTCTTGCCAATCCCATGCTGTGACCACACCTGAAGTGGTGGAAGGCATTGCAAAACAAGTGGAGCAAGCTGGCGCTGATGTTTGGTTTGCCAAAGATGTAGCAGACTTTTTGCCTGATGGCGCAACATGCCCAGATTGTGGCGGTTCTGATTTTGAGAAAGAAACGGATATTTTGGATGTTTGGTTTGATTCAGGCTCAACCCATGCTTGCGTTTTAGAGCATAGAGATGAATTACAATCGCCTGCTGATTTGTATTTGGAAGGCAGTGACCAACATCGCGGCTGGTTCCAATCCTCATTGCTTGAAAGCATTGGTACGCGTGGTATTGCGCCATTTAAGGGCGTGCTTACACATGGTTTTGTCGTGGATAAACATGGCAATAAAATGTCCAAGTCCAGGGGCAATGTGGTTGCGCCACAAAAACTTATCCAGCAAATGGGTGCGGATATTTTACGCTTATGGATTGCCTCGGCAGACTATTCGGGGGATATTCGGATTTCCGATGAAATCATGAAACAATTGGCAGAATCCTATCGTCGTATTCGCAATACGATGCGCTTTTTGTTGAGCA
>JALUHL010000005.1 GCA_027053695.1 Ghiorsea sp. | reverse complement strand
CACCTAAGGTGATGAATGGTGCGGCAGGCGCATAAGGGCAAATACGGAGATTTTATATGAATACATTAGTAAAAGGTTTAATCATTGTAGCTTTGAGTATGTTTGTTGTTTCCTGTGGTAGTTCGTCAACAGGTTCAACAGGTTCAACAGGTTCAACAGGTTCAACAGGTTCAACAGGTTCAACAAGCTCAACGGGAGCAGGCGTGACAGCTATCGTATCAGGTACAGCAGGTTCAATTGCTTTCCATTATGGTACTAAGGTTGCTGTTGCAAGTACAACCCAATATAGCCTGCCGATGTCAGTACAAGTGGTTGATAGTTATGGTATTGCTGTAGCCAATGCAAAAGTAACGCTCACAGCATGGCCCAAGTATTACAGCTTTGGGGCTTGGTATGCTCAGGATCCAGCTAAGGATCCCAATGCGAATTGCTATCCATTCCGATTTAAAACAGCTGCTGGTGGGAATGTGGTTCCCAATGAAGATTTAAATAAAAATCTTACCCTTGATGCAGGTGAAAATATCGCGCAGACAGTGCAGGGTATTTTAACTTTTGATACCTATGGTTTCCCAGTTTATGCCCCTGCATTCCCAGTGCCTGCGGATGATGGTATTTTAACACCCTACAGCGCGACAGCGGGAACATTTGTACAGGATGCCTCCTTGCAGCCGATTAGTTCAGTGACGACAGATGCTTCAGGAACTGCCAACTTTAGCTTATTATATCTGAAAGCCTTTGCACCATGGATAGTTGCAGAACTTAAAGCATCAACACCGGTGATTGGCACAGAAAAAACAGCAGTGTTAACATTTGAACTGGTGTACGCAGAACCAGATGTGACTTCGTGCACATTGCGGAATAGTTATGGAGGTTCTCCATTTAATGACCCCAGTTGGTAATGATGTGATATTCATAGGGCTGATGGGCTCAGGGAAATCTACAATCGGGAAGCTTTTAGCTTCCCGATTGTCTTTGTCCTTTGTAGACTTGGATAAAGTGATAGTTTCGCAAGAAGGTATAACCATTCCTGATATTTTTGGTACGGTAGGTGAAGCAGGCTTTCGCAAATTAGAAAGCAAATGTTTGGCTGAAGTGCTAAGGAAAAGTAAGTCACAAGTGATTGCTACAGGTGGTGGTGCGATTTTATCCGAGGCTAATCGAGAGCTGATGAAGCAATCAGGTATCATCGTTTGGCTTGATGCGGATGTGGAAGTATTGGCTAAGCGTATTACAGGCGACAGCAATCGCCCCTTACTTCATGATGTGAACCCGCTTGAGAAAATGAAAGCTCTGACTGAACAACGTAACCCATGGTATGCAGAGATAGCAGACTTGCATCTTGATACAGGAAAGTTATCAGCAAAAGAAGCAGTGGATAAAATAGCTGCGTTTCTGTCAGAGTAAGCCGCATGACTGCTATCCAACAATACCGTGTGAACCTAGATGACCGCTCTTATGATATTCATATTGAGCAAGGATGCTTAAACCAAATTGGTAAAGCTTTAACAGACCTATTTGGTCAAGCCAATCGTTGCCTTATCATCAGTAATGATGTGGTTGCGCCTTTATATATTGAAACAGTACAACAATCGCTTGAAGCTGCAGGGTGGACAGTCTCAAAACATATTGTGCCTGATGGTGAGAAGTTTAAAACCATAGCCACATGGTCTGATATTTTAGATAGTTTGATGGATAACAAGTTAGCACGCAATGAGCCTATTGTGGCGCTCGGTGGCGGTGTTGTGGGTGATATGGCGGGCTTTGCTGCCTCAGCTTATCGTCGAGGCATTCCGTTTGTGCAAGTGCCGACCACAGTTTTGGCACAAGTTGATTCCAGCGTAGGCGGAAAAACAGCGGTCAGTCATCCTCATGGTAAGAATATGATTGGCGCATTTTATCAACCACGTTTGGTATGGATTGACCCAGACGTGTTACAAACATTAGCACCCAACCAGTTGCGTGCAGGTTTAGCGGAAGTGATTAAATATGGTGCAATTTGGGATGCCGAGTTTTTCGCATACGTTAGAGAGCATTCAAAACAACTTCATGAATTGGATATAGAAGTTATCAGTCGTGTGATTATTGAGTCATGCCGTTATAAAGCTGAAATTGTGATGAAAGATGAAACCGAGCAAGGTGCAAGAGCATTGCTTAACCTTGGGCATACCTTTGGCCATGCCATCGAGTCTATGACGCATTATACTGAATATTTGCATGGCGAAGCCGTGGCGATTGGTATGCGTATGGCTGCACGTTTATCCGAACAGCTTGGTTATGCGCCAAAAGGCACCGAAGAAGCTATGGTTCAAGCGCTAAAAGCTTTAGAGCTGCCTGTAGATGTACCACAGTTTACAGCTGAGCAATGGCTTGATGTTATGGGGCATGATAAAAAGAATGTCGGTAGCCTTATTCGTTATATTCTGTTGCGGGATATTGGTGATGCATTTATTGCAGAAGATGTTAAAGATGAGGATATTCAAACCCTCATTCAATCCTTTGCCTAAACCTTAGATTCTGTGCCTTGGATAAGGCGTGTTACATTTTCATGGTGACGAATGGTCACCAAACCACCCAAAACCAGACATGTCGCAACAGCGGCAGTACTTGCACCTGAGAAGGTCGCAACCAATGGCAAAGCAAAACCTGCTGCAATGGATGCGAGTGATACATAGCGGGTGAGTTTGAACACAATAAACCACACCGCAAAACTAATCACAGCTGTAAGTGGAATCCAAGGCAATAACACGCCAAACATGGTGGCGACACCTTTGCCGCCTTTAAATTTTAAATAGATGGGAAAGATATGCCCTAAAAACGCAGCCAGTGCGATGCCCATGATTTGCGGCTGTGTAAATTCTAGCATCATGGCAATAGAAACAGGAATCACGCCTTTAAATACATCTGCAATTAGCGTGAGTATGCCAACCTTTTTACCACCCGTGCGCAATGCATTGGTTGCACCTGTATTACCGCTGCCAAACTCTCTGGGGTCTTTACCCGTTAACCAGCGGGCAAACAATAAACCAAAAGGGATTGCGCCAACGCAATAGGTTGCCACAAGCAACACTGAAAATGATGTCAACATGGAGCGTAGCTTAGACTAAAAGCAGCATAAGGCGACCATGAAAAATATCAGGGTTTATCTTGCGCGTGTTTGTCTTGCGCGAGTCTGCCTTGGATTTGATGGCTGATGGTATTATCTTCATGCAGATAAACCAAAGCAGGCTGAAAAGCTTCTGCCTCAGTGGATTCTAGCTCTGCATAGGTGCAAATAATTAGGGTATCTCCAACATTGGCTTTGTGTGCTGCAGCACCGTTCACGCCAATGGTATGTGAATCAGCATCTGCTACAATAGCATAAGTGGTAAAGCGTTCGCCATTGGTTACATTATAAATATGCAGTTGTTCAAAAGGAAGAATGCCAGCAGCTTGCATCAGCTCAGCATCAATGGCGCAAGAGCCTTCATAATCAAGCTCTGCGTGGGTGACTGTGGCACGATGCAGTTTGGATTTCAGCATGGTTAAGCGCATAATGGATTATCCTCAGGGTCAGGGTTTGCGGCTGTTGTTGGACAAAGCGGCATATTATCAATCAAACGTGTACTGCCAACTTTTGCGGCAATCAATGCTCGCAGTGGTTTGTCCGTATCCAATGATTGGGCGGGCAGTAATGAATCGGTATAACATATTTCAAGGTATTCAGGCTGAATATCAAATTGCTTAAGGTGCGCTAAAGCTATGTCCAAAGTATCTTCAAGCGATAGACCTTCTGTTGCGGCTTGCTGCATCAGGGTTAACGCTGTTGATATTTCAGCGGCTTGCTTGCGTTGCTCCGCATTCAAATAGGTGTTGCGACTGCTTTTGGCCAGTCCATCTTCTTCGCGCACCGTCTCTGCGCCAATCACCTCAACGGGCATGTGCAAATCGGCAACCATGCGCCTGATAATAGCTAATTGTTGAAAATCTTTTTCACCAAAAATAGCCAGTTGCGGTTGGATGATATTGAAGAGGATATTGACCACAGTGACTACGCCATCGAAGTGCCCTTGGCGAGATGCACCGCATAAGCCTTGGCTAAGGCCACCAACATGTAACCCCACTTGTATACCATCTTCAGGGTATAGGTTTTGTGGATGAAAGATAAAATTTACACCTTCTCGCTCACACATGGCAATATCTGTTTCTAGGGTGCGGGGATAACTGTCTAAATCTTCATTTACGCCAAACTGTAAGGGGTTAACGTAAATGCTGACTACCACGATGTCGGCAAGCCGTTTGGCTTTTTGAATCAGCGAGATATGCCCTTCATGCAAGCAGCCCATGGTAGGGACTAGAGCGACTTGCTCTTTATCAAAGCTTGCCAATTCATGTTGTAGCTCAGTGATGGATGAGATGACTTTCATGCTTTGCCTCGAACCTCATTCACCCAAGCGCTAATGGCGGATACGGCATCCTGTCTAAGGTTGGCATAGGCTTTAGCGAAAGGTGGCGTATGCTCCGATAAGCCGAGCACATCATGCCAAACCAATACCTGCGCGTCACAAGCTTTACCTGCGCCAATACCCACCGTGGGGATACTTATATCGGCAGTAATTTTAGCAGCCAAGTCATCAGGTATGCATTCAAGCACAATGGCAACAGCGCCTGCATCAGCAATGGATACGGCATCTTCATAAATGCTTTGGTATTCTGTAGGAGTTGTGCCGCGTTGCTTGAAGTTACCAAACTTTTTGACTGATTGCGGGGTCATACCCACATGCCCAACCACAGCGATACCGCGCTCGCTTAAAAATTGCACGGTTTTAGCCATGGCTTTCCCACCTTCAAGTTTAACTGCATCGCAGCCAGTGGTTTGCAAGATGTGTACACAAGTTTGCAGAGCTTGTTCAGGGGACTGTTGATAAGAACCAAAGGGTAAGTCGCACACTACCCATGCAGATGTTGCGCCACGAACAACGGCTGCGGTATGCAGTATCATATCATCGATTGTGACGGGGATGGTGGTATCATAGCCAAGGTTGACCATGCCAAGGGAATCACCCACAAGTAACACATCAACACCTGCTTCTTCAGCAATGCGTGCAGCACCCGCATCATAAGCAGTAAGCCACACTTGCGGCTGATGATTCTTTTTTGCAGCCAATAATGTGGCTGCCGTAATTTTCTTTTTCATATATCCCCATTCTGCTTCAGTCTCACCGTTTATCATAAGCTTTGAGTACCGTCTTCAGGAGTCATTTTATGCTGCAAAGCCTAGCAGATGCCCCATGTTTGTGAAATAAACTGTGCTTATATAGCAAATGGTGATAAATGTTACCTTTACGCAAGAGGGTATCTGATTAAAGTGCGCCAAATCTAGAATTTAGGAGTAAGACATGAAAAAATTATTAACAATGACAGCTGCATTATTGGCTTGTGCCAGCTTAAGCCATGCAGCAGAATGGAAAGGCAATGCAGAGCTTGGTTTTGTACAAACGGGTGGTAATGCGGACACAAGCTCATTGAATCTTAAAGGTAAAGGCATTTACGATGCTGATGAATGGCGCACCACAGCAGAAGCAGCGGCACTTAATTCTAAGAACAACGGTCAGGATACCTCAAAAAAATATACATTTTCAATTCAAGAAGATTGGAAAGTATTTGAATCTGGTTATTTCTTTGCGCGTTATGGTTATGAGCAAGATAAGTTAGGTGGTTACAATAGTCGGATGAGTGAAACCATTGGTTATGGTTTTGATATTCTAAAAGAAGCTGATATGACTTGGAATGCAGAAATTGGTGGTGGTGCTCGTCAATCGGAAGATACTGCAGGTGTAAAAACTTCAGATTCGATTGTTCGCGCTTCTACAGTATTTAACTGGAAAATAAGCGATACTACAGCATTTAGCCAAACGTTGAGTACTGAAGGTAGTAATGATGGTGGTTATACAACCAAATCAGAAACAGCATTGACCAACCAAGTTGCAGGCAACCTTTCAAGTAAGATTTCTTACTCAGTTGCTAACAACTCAAAAGCACCAACGGGCACTAAAGCCTCGGACACAGTGTTGGCGGCATCTTTGGTATATTCATACTAAGAT
>JALUHL010000004.1 GCA_027053695.1 Ghiorsea sp. | reverse complement strand
CAAGCGCAAGTAATAGCATCGCTATTGTCCATTTTATTCAACGCAGCTAGGGGTGAAAAAACACAAGTTTGGCGAAGTAGCGAGGTTTTTCGAGGTGCCCCAAGGCTTATTCGCTATGTCTTTCACGTATAAACTTAAGCACTAACAACAATGTCGGCAGTAAATGCCAAAATATATCAAAAATATCGACTGCTTTGTGCAAATCCCCTGCCAACCACAATTGATATTTTTCGAGCAAATGTGGTTCGGGCTGAAAAGGCATCATTGCCATCAATACGGCTGCTGCAATTAAAAATATATACGAAACATCATCTAGCCATTTCATCACCCATCTCCCTCACGATGCAATGCAAAACCCAACTCGAAACGTACACCACTAGGGCGTGCTATAAAAAATGGTGGTTCTTGCTGCCATTGCCAACGCCCTGCGGCAAATAGAGCCTTCATGTCCAACCAATCACAGTGAAATGGTGGGCCACCCTGCTCACCTGTTTGCATCATAGAAAGGCACAAAATACCCTTGGGTTTTAACCATGCAAAGAGGCACTTCTCATAAGCTTTGCGTTGCTCAACAGGCAATGCACACAAACATGTTTGTTCATATATTGCGTCAAATTTTTGTTTCGGCTGATAATTAAATAAATCTAAACAGACAAGCGTTGCTGATACACCGGCTTCTTGCAAACCTTGTTTAACCGCATCAATGGCAGAAGGTGCCAAATCCAATGCTGTCACATCAAAACCAAGTTTGGCTAGGGCAATAACTTCATACCCTCGTCCACAACCTGGAATAAATATCCGCTGACCCGTTTTAAAATCACCTCTATCAAGCCAGTGCTGTAAAGCTGGGCTAATCGCACCTCGATCCCAACCCGTATCACCCTGTTGATATAAACCTTCCCAATCCATACTCACCTCTTTGTAATCCACGGAATAAATGCAGGCACAGATACCTGATAAGTTGCATATTCTGGATGTTCTTTGAGCATACGCTGCTCTTCAAAACGCGAACCAACAATGAAATATACGCATATCACCAATGAAAAATGCAGTCCATTATAACTCTGTTCAGGCATTGCTAATAAAATAAGCATCGCACCCATATACATGGGGTGCCTTAGCCAACGATAAATACCGCTAACAATAAAAGGATCTGTGCCTAGCTTGGCTTTACGCACCCCCAAAAACACCAAGCCATCAATAGGTTGAAATGCTAGCAATGCCACAATCAAGCCCAACACTTGTAGCGCCACCATTACCAGCCAAATAAGCCCATCTGTTTGATAGAGTGATGCATCTGCGAGCTGATGCACAAACCAAACCCACACAGCTGTTGTTAGCACTGAAAACACTGAATATAACAGCCTATAGCGAGGCTCTTTCAACCCATGCCGATATAAGTACTGCTTACAAGATTGAGATGCCAAGACACTATGAACCACTGCAAACAATAAACCTGACAGCCAAATCCATAGCCCGCTTTCCCACTCATTCATACATCACTCCGCTATCTAACAAAACCGTAACAAATCAGCGGCAATCTGAATAGATACGAACCGATTTATAACTATGCTGAATAGTTACACAAAACCTTCAGCAAATCTTAAAGTATAGGGCACCTCGAAAAACCTCATGCGAGCCAAGCGATGTTGATTTTTGCTCATAGCAAGGCGTAATAGAATGAGTAATAGCACCGCTATTGCCCATTTTATTCAACGAAGCTAG
>JALUHL010000003.1 GCA_027053695.1 Ghiorsea sp. | reverse complement strand
CAATGCCAACCATGAATATTTCTCTCACCCCTGAATTGATGAAGCAGGTGCAAGATAAAGTTGCCACAGGCATGTATAATAATGCCAGCGAATTTATCCGCGAAGCGATACGCAATGTGGATACCAATGAAAAAATCCTTTATGAACTCAAGCTTGCCAAGCTTAAAGAAACCTTGCAGCCAGCTATTCGTGATGCAGAGCAGGGTGTGTATGCTGATTACTCGCTGGATACGATGTTGCAAGATATGGATAATAGCCAATCATCGTGAGCCCTTTGATGAGCGGGTTCAAGCTCACACCTGATGCCAAAGCAAGCTTGATGCAAATTGCTCAATACACCGAGCGAACATGGGGCAAAAAGCAGCGTAATACTTACCTAAAAATGCTAGATGATGCTTTTCACACGTTAGCAGAAACGCCATCCTTAGGCAAAATCAGACCTGAAATTTATCATGCCATACGCAGCCTACATGTGGGCAAACATGTGGTGTTTTATATGCCAAAAGATAATCATATTGTGATTGTTCATATCCTGCATGAACGAATGGAACCTGCTTTACATATTCACGCTTAATTTAGTTATCCAGAGAATAAGCATCCTGCAAATGTTTGAAAAGCCACTCTTTTTCAATTTCTGTGGTGTGAGATGCTATTTCAATCCTCTCCGAATTTTTATCAATGGTTAGTCTATTACCACTATCGGTATCTCTTAGTTTCATGTTTTTAAGTTCTTCGGGGTTAAATTCAAGTCTTCTTCTTTTAGGAAACATTTGTTTCCAAGGCCTTTGCATGTTTTGTACATTATGAAAGTTCATGTTAAATGGGCTTATGCCCGTATCCAAAGATAAATTAGGCTTATTGAATAAAAGTTGTTCAGGCACAGGTTTTCTAAATATTCTGTAAAGAAAATACATGGCATATAGTCCTCCAAATGACCATAGTGTTATCCAAACAAATAAGAAGGGTTCACCTTTACCTGCTATAATTTCTCCTAAAGCACTAGAAAACCCCGCATACCAAGCAGCTAACCAAAGCAATAAAAAGCCTCCAACCAAAAACCTTATGATTCCAGCACTAGTATGTGGAATAATAATATGTTCATAATGGTTGAGAGTTCCAATTTTTATTTTTGAGTTTAGTGGAGGGCTTGGCATTATCTTTATCACCTTGAATGAAATATAGGGTATATTGCTAATGAAAACATAATGTTGTCAATGTTATGCTGATAAATTGAGATAAAAAGGAGTTACATATTTAGAGGAAAGCATGGACTGTTCCTAGCTACACAATAGCCAAGAACACAAAACCTCCAATGTAAAAGGCTATGATAATACCCAGCCAATACTTTTTACCTATAGCTTTTACTGGAGTAAACACACCAGCGACACCGAGAGCCAACGTTGTAAATCCAATTAATTTTTCAATCTCAGTTCTGTAATCGAAGTACCAGAAAAAACTAACATAGATAAAGCACCAAAAAAGTGTACTGATGATTCTGATGGCTCCACTAGTATGCTCATCAGTCGTTGTATGATCCTTATTTTTCAAAGGTTCTTTGCTTCCCCAGTCTTGATTCATTTAGTTATAACACTGGGTAATACGTACACTGTATTTTCCATGTATTACCCCTCCTATACACGTCTTTGCGCACGTATATTTGGATGTATTGAATATGAAAGCGTCTTATACGTCAAATGAAGTTAGTTAAGCTGCTGTAACATGTTGTCTGCACGATTGTAATCAATGGCAATGGGTTTGAATTGTCCATTCTCTTCTAAGACAAGGCTAGGAAAGCTATATACACCCATGCTTTGAGCTTGCTGTATATCCTGTTGAAGCTGCTGTTGGGTATGCTCTGCATGTAGGTCTTGTTGAAATTGGGCTGTATCTAAGCCTATGGACTTAGCGCAGTGGATAAGTGTGTCATCATCGGATGGATTCTGAGCATGCAGATAATATGCCTGCTGAATGGCGAGTATCATCGCATCTTCTTTGTTCTCTTTATTCGCACCTTGGGCTTGAGCTTTAGCAGCAAGCACAGCGCGGCACGCAGGGTAAGTCGAGCGGCGGGGTATGTTGTTTGCCCAGAAATCAAAGTTGAACTTGGTGGTGGGTACTTTTTTGGTGATGGTATGCCAATGTTTTTGAATCATGGCTTGCGTGGTTTCATCCATAGGCTCATCGCTATCAGGAGCAAGTCCGCCTACGAGATATTGCACTTCAATATGTGGTGGAAGGTCTGCTAAAAGCTTGGTCAGCGTGGGGCGAAATGCCCAACACCACGAACACATGGGGTCGTGCACATAATAAAGTGTTTTCAAGCTATCAATGACCGTCATACCCACGAAGGTGGGTATCCATTAAGCTATCAGTGTTGGTGGATTCCCGTCTGCACGGGAATGACGTAGCAGTAAAAATCATCAAAGCGTCATCTTCACATCAGGATGAGCATGAATCTCGCGATAAAGATTATCCAATTCTTCTTTGCTGCTTGCCGTGAAATTGATGGTGATGGCTAAATACTTGCCTGTTTTGCTGGGTTTGGATGATACAGCATCTTCACCAAGGCTAGGTATATGCTTGCGCACTATCATCACAATCTCATTTTCAAAGGTGTCGTTGTTCGTGCCCATCACTTTTAGCGGGAATGCGCAAGGGAATGTCATACATAATTCTGCGTTGGGTTCTTGTTCTGCCATGTTCCGTTATACCTTACGTTTGACCAAAGCGCGTTTGATATCGTTAATCGCTTTGGTGGGGTTCAAATCTTTGGGGCAGGCTTCCATACAATTCATGATTTGATGGCAGCGATATAGCTTGAATGAATCTTCTAACATATCCAAACGCTCGCCAGCGGCATCATCACGCGAATCTTTAAGCCAGCGATTGGCTTGCAAGAGAGCAGCAGGGCCTAAGAATCGATCACCATTCCACCACCAAGAGGGGCAGGAGGTCGTGCAACAGCCGCAAAGCACACATTCGTAGCTTCCGTCCAGTTCGGCGCGTTCTGCGGGGCTTTGTAGGCGCTCATGCTCTGGTCGTGGCGTGTTGGACTGCAACCAAGGCTTGATTTGTTTGTATTGGTCGAAGAAATGCTTCATATCTACCACCAAATCACGGGTGACAGGCATATTGGGCAATGGGCGCACTTTGATAGGCTGCTTCAAGCCTTCAATTGGGGTAATGCAACCAAGCCCATTCACGCCATTGATATTCATGCCATCCGAGCCACATACGCCTTCACCGCATGAGCGGCGATAGGTGAGCGAACCATCAAGATTCCATTTAATATAATTTAGCGCATCCAAAAGCTTCATGCCGGGCTTTTCAATGGGTACTTCAAAGCTTTGCATATAAGGCTTTTCATCGGTTTCAGGGTTGAACCTATAGATTTCTAGCTTAACGGTTTTATTCATGCTTATAACCCCGCACCAAGAAAATTTGCATATTTATGGATTCCCATTTGCACGGGAATGACGAATGGCTGCCTAGTAAACAACTTAGTAAACTCTTTTTTTAGGTGGAAAAGATTCCACCGTCATTGGCGTACTTCGCACTGGTTTATAACTCACTTCTACAGTATCACCTTGCACGGTTGCTAGAGAGTGTTTCATCCATTGCTTATCATCGCGCTCTGGATAATCATCGCGAGCATGTGCACCTCGCGATTCTTTGCGATTGGCTGCACATGCAGCCGTGGCTCTGGCTAGGCTCATCAAGTTTTCTAGCTCTAGGGCTTCAACCAGTTCTGTATTAAAGATACGGTGTTTATCATCAATCGATGCTTGATGAATAGCCTCTTTAAGGCTTTCAATGGCGGTCACGCCTTCTTGCATCACATCTTCGGTGCGATAGACGCTGAAATGGCTTTGCATAATATCTTGCATATTCGCTCGCACATCACCGACCTTTTCGCCACCCTTATTATCTTTAGCAAGCCAACGCTCTACTCGGTTTACACCTGCATGCCATGCATCAGGGTCAATGGTTTTGTGATAACGATGCTCGCTTAACCATTTCATGACTTTTAATCCACAAGCCCTGCCAAACACCACGATTTCTAATAATGAATTGCCACCCAAGCGGTTGGCACCGTGTACCGATGTGCAAGCAGCTTCGCCAATGGCGAATAACCCAGGTACTTTTTCTTCACCATCACTGCCTTCATGATTAATCACAACTTCTGTATGCCGATTGGTGGGGATGCCACCCATGGTATAGTGGGCTGTGGGCTGCACAGGGATGGGTTCTTTGGTGCAATCCACGCCTGCAAACCTTAATGCCAACTCATGGATGTTGGGCAGCTTTTTCAAAATCGTTTCTTCGCCCAAATGGTCTAGCTTTAATAGCGCATAATCTTTGTTGGTGCCGCAGCCTTTGCCTGCGCGGATTTCCAAAGCAATAGCTCGGCTTACCACATCACGGCTTGCTAAATCCTTAGCTGTAGGTGCATAACGCTCCATAAAGCGTTCACCTTCGCTGTTCAACAAATAACCACCTTCACCACGAACCGCTTCAGAAATCAAAGGGCCAACATGAGCAATGCCTGTGGGGTGAAATTGGAAGAACTCCATATCTTCAATGGGCAGCCCCGCATCCAAACATAATGCACCGCCATCACCTGTGCAGATATGCGCGTTGGTTGTGGTTTTAAAGATGCGACCAGCGCCACCCGTTGCAAGAATCACAGCTTTGGCTTGAAATAAGTGGTATTCACCTTTGCCAATATCCCATGCCATCACGCCATGACAGCCGCCATCTTCCATAATCAGGTTGAGCGCAAAAAACTCTTCGTAAAAATGCGTGCCTGCTTTGATATTTTGCTGATACATGGTGTGCAAAATCGCATGACCTGTGCGGTCTGCGGCGGCACAAGTACGCTTGGCTTGACCACCTTCACCAAATTCACGGGATTGCCCACCAAAGGCACGTTGGTAAATCTTGCCATCATCATTGCGCGAGAAGGGCACACCCTGATGCTCTAGTTCTTTAACCAACTGCGGCGCAGCGCGGCACATATATTCAATGGCATCTTGGTCGCCCAAATAATCCGAGCCTTTGACCGTGTCATACATATGCCAATGCCAATGGTCTGAATCAAGATTGCCCAATGCCGCATTCATGCCACCTTGTGCGGCAACGGTATGCGAGCGTGTGGGTAAGACTTTAGATACCACTGCTACCCGATAACCCGCTTCTGCCAACTGCAACGCACAGCGCATACCTGCGCCACCCGCACCGATAATCACCACATCGTGATGATGATGTTCAACCTTGTCCGTGGATAAATATGCCATTATTTCCCTCCGCAGGGGATGCAGTTGAATGTGTAGCTCACTTCAGCCCAGATAAAATAACTCATATACATGGCGAAACCTACAAGCAATGCAAGCAGGATATTCAAGACCACTGCGCGCGCGGCTGTGGTGTGCACATAATCTTCGATAATTACTTTTAAACCTGTCCACATATGGGTGAGCAAGGCGAATAAAAAGAGATTGCTCAAGGTTTTGCTGATGGGGTGGGTAAGCCATGTGTTTAAACTGTGGAAACTGATATTGCCATTGTAAGTGAGCAGCAATAAACCCATAAGCACAGGTATCGTCAGTAGTAAAAAGACTGCGCTGATACGCTGCCAATACCAATCGTGGAAGCCTGTGCCTGCTGTGCCTAAGTCTTTGTTTCTCATATTTTTACTGCCAAAATCAAAGCGAAAAGTATGGTGGTGAATACCACGATTTTTGCCGATAATTTCATGGCTTCTCGGGAATCGGTTTTGCCTATATCAAGCAGAAGAAAGCGAATGCCGTTGCTGAAATGATAAAATAGGGCAACGCAAGTCAGCCACAATACAACCGTGCCTGTGGCACTTTGCAGCCAAGCTAAACCATACATATAAGAAATTGAGCCATGCGCCATGGCAAGCAATAGCCATAATGCGGCAGGTATAACGAATACGAGGAATATGCCGCTTGCTCTATGCGCGATGCTGGCAAACATGGTCAACCGCCAGCGATAAATGCTGAGCCTTGGGCTTAATGGGGGCTGTTGATTATTCATTTCCATAGATAAGACACATCATA
>JALUHL010000002.1 GCA_027053695.1 Ghiorsea sp. | reverse complement strand
ACAAAATATGCTGTCTCATTTTTAAGTGCGCCATGAGCTGTCCACTCCACGGCAGAGGCATGGCTTGCACACAACACCCCCGCCGTCACCAAGATAGCTACATACCTCATACTTTAATTTTATCCTTACCCAAGCCGAGTAGCACAGGGAATAAATAAACCGTAGCTGCATAACAAATAATCATGGTTGCAGCAATCAATGCACCCAGTTTCATTTGTGGATACAAGTTTGCAGATAGCAACACCAAGAAACCACCCACGACAACAATGGTATTAAATAAAATCGCATGCCCCACGCTATGATTGGTGTTCACCACACTTTCTTCATACGAATGGTTTGCCACACTTTCTTCATGGTATCTGTGTAAATAATGAATCGCAAAATCCACACCAATACCAAGCGCCATAGAGCCAGTAAGGGCTGTTGCCAAATCTAAGGGAATACCAATATTCCCCATGGTTCCATAATTGACTGTAACTGCCAGCGTCACTGGAATCATGGCAATCACTGCAATCAGCAAGCGCTTGAACATCACCAAACACAATAAGAATATCGCAAATATGGATAAAGCTAGCGAGGTAATTTGCCCGTCGATAATCATCTTGGCTAAAGCATCCAAGGTATAACCTGTGCCTGCCCAGTCCACCTTGTACCCTTCTGATGCAGGAAACCAAACATCTGTTTTATTCCTTAGCTTGGTCAGCAAACTTGCAACCGCATCTGTACTGTCCGTTTTCATATTGATGCGCACATGCGCTTTGCGATAATCGCTGGTCATAAAGGTTTCAAAATCATCGGGGGCACCTGAGAATGAATAAAGCAACAGATATTGCGCTGCCAAATCAGAAGAATCAGGTACACGATAGAACTCAGGTCTATCTTCATTCAGCGCCTTATTCATCACCATCAAAAACTCGGCAATCGATGATGTATCACCCACCACAGGGTCTTTCTCGATTTCTGTTTGTAGGTCAACAATCTTTTGTAAAAAAGCAGGTTCAAGCAGCCCATTTTCTTTGCCTGTATCAATCATAACATCCAAACTGGTTGTACCTGAGAAATGTTGATTGAGCACCGTATCTGCATGCCTAACAGGGTCATTGGGCTTAAATTGCGCCACCATGGATGCATCCACCTTAATCAGCGATGCACCATACAATGAAACCGCAACCAAGATTGCAAACATCATCATAATCCGTTTTGGGTATTCGATAATCACTTTGCTTGTCCAATCCACATAATCAGTAAACATTGGCTTTTTATCGGCATGCCCATCTTTTTCAGGCAGCAGCATCAATGCCGCAGGAAACAACAGCAGGGTAATCACCAACGCATAAGCCACACCCAAAGCTGCAAACATACCAAATTCTTGAATCGGTGGTAAATCAGAGGTGAGCATGGATAAAAAGCCCACAGCCGTGGTCACGGATGTCATCACCATGGGTTTCCAAAGCTCATGCATCACTTCGATAATACGCTCTTTTCTATGCGAATATTTAGAAAAATGCGCCAACAGTCGCTCTCGACTTAAAAAATGAACTGCATCAGCAATACCAATCGCCATAATCAAAATCGGCAACATGGTGGTGATGGTATAAATATTATAACCCAAAGCCGCCATAGTTCCTACCGTCCACACTTCTGCGATTAAAACGGTAAGCAAAGGTAAAACCACGCCTCTAGGTGAACGGAAGGACACATATAAAAGCAGGATAAGTAGCGCAAT
>JALUHL010000001.1 GCA_027053695.1 Ghiorsea sp. | reverse complement strand
TTAACATGTCACCTTTTAAGGCATGAAACCGCCAACCTGGTATGTTCATGTCTTCGGCAGATATTGAAGCATCAAGCCTAGAAAGCTGCCTATTCAACTTTTTTGCGTGATGCGCCTGAATACCTGCCTTGCTTCCTCTAAAAAAGAATTTCTCAATACCTTTATGACGAAAACTTTTAATCATTAGAAAGAAGTGTATAGCGTAACTTTACAAGTGTCAAATTAGTCTCGTTTATCTTCCATCATCATCACCAGTAAATCTGTAGCTTCTGGGTCAATGCCTGCTTGAAAAAGAAGCGTGGTAACTTGCCCTCTGTGATGGGTTTGATGATTAAACACATGTTGCAGTAGTTCACCCAACGGCTTTTGATATTTGATGCCTTTCATATTTCTGTATCGAATATCTGATTGCAGCATGGCTTCATCCCAAACTTGGCTAAAATCTAAAATCAGCTTATCCATAATGTCACGCTGCTCTCGCAAAGCTCGAATATCGGCAAACAAAATATCATCGAGTCCACTTGGTTGCGGCATGGTTTTCATGGCTACTAAATGTTCTCTACAAACTTTGGATGCTGCAAAACGGCGAAACCAAAACAAATCTGCCACCAAAAGGTGGTTAAGTGTACCCAGTATGGATGAGAAAAATGCGCCTCTGTCTTTGGCGATTTCATCATCGGATAAAAGCTGCACTTTGTCGTATAGCTTGGCATTCATCCATTGATTGTATCGCGCCATGCGCTGTAAATATTCGATAAATCACCTCTCCCCAGAAATTGAAACAAAACCGTATAGGAATAGCGGTTAAACCGCAAAATTAATTTGACGCTTACTGTCAAAAAATCGGCAGCCATGGTTGGTATAAGGTTTAAAAGACACAAAGTAAAACCGTCTTTGCGCTAAACAAACCTTTATTTTCAATATGTATGACCTGTATCACATGCCTTTGGCATCAGAGCTGCTATACTACATATACAACGTGGTTGGACTGGCGTTGTAACTTATAAAACTGAACCGATACGTTTTATATGGAAGCTGATATTCTGATGGTGTGCGTTCCCTTTGTTGGGAAACCTAAAATCAGAGAGAAGCATCCCCCTAACATTTTAGGGTTTAGGTTTTTGTAGGTTGCAACGCCAGTCTAACGGCTGCAAAGATAAAGGCCTGCCTCCTCCCTTTCCCCCCTCCCCCCTTGGCAGGCCTTTTTCTTGCCTGCCTAAGAGTTTGTAGCACTAATTTCCCCTCTGATTTACTTGTTGCTCAAGCTTGATACCATGCTCTGAAAAGCTGATATGCACATAACCATCGGCTGTATTCAACACTTGGCTATCCACATCCTTATACCGCTGCACCACCATATCTTGAGGAAAACCGTAGTGATTCTTATAGCCTGTTTGCGCAATCGCTATTTTAGGCCGCACTCGCTCTACAAAAGCTATGGTGCTTGAGGTGTTACTGCCATGATGTGGCATCAGCATCACATCCACAGGTTGCATACTTTGCTCTAGGGCATGCTCCACTGGCGCTTCCATATCCCCAGCCAATAACAAACGCTGCCCTGAATCCAATGTGAACAACAAGACCAAAGAAGCATTATTGCTATTGCGGGGCGCATAACCCTTGGGCGGCCAAAGCACTTGAACCGCAGCACCTTGCACATCAAAGCTATCTCCTTGCTTTAACCAACGCACAGGCTGATTCGCCAATATCGCTTGGAAATACACATGATTTTCAGGCACATCCGCAAGCCATAGCTCACCCACATCATTCAAGTTGGCTAACAATCGCTCAAAGCCGCCTGCATGGTCGGATTGGGCATGAGTAAGCGCCACAGCATCAGCATGCAATAGTCCAAACCTTCGCATGTTTTGCGCTGCAATCGAGCCGCCATTAAACCGACTGCCTGATTTGCCCGGCATATCCACCAACAATTGAAAATCTGGCAAGGATAACCATGAGGATGCGCCTTGCCCCACATCCCAAACATAAAAAGAAGCTTGTTTGGGATGATGTTCTGAGGTTAAAGCAAGAGCATACACCGCCAAGGCAACCATCAATAAACCCATGCTTATTTTTCGCTTTTGATAAAGCCAAAGCATGCCCACAGCAAGCAAAGCAAATCCAAGCGCAGCAAACATCCAAGGCATATCGCTGCGCAACCACAGCTTACCCCATGGCAAGGCATATAAAGCTTGTAACATATCATTGCCCAAAGCGATACCATGCCCTGACAAGCTAAATACAGTAGCAGCAACGTTTGAGAGACCAAAAACAGCTAAACATTCAGCCAAAAGCGCTAAAGGAAGTACCCAAAATGCATACAATGGCACAAGCAAAGCATTGGCAAGCAAACCCCAAGCTGGCAGCCGCTCAAAGATAAAACCCATCAAAGGCAATGTAGCCAGCGATGCAATCAACGATACCCAAAACATGCCTTGAATCCACATCCAAACTTGCTCAAAGATACTGTTGCTGGCTGTTTGCCTTGCCGCCCAAATCAGCAGCGCAGATGTTGCGATAAAAGATAACCATAATGAAATTGAGCGCACAGATTCAGGGTCAAAGAGCGTTATCAACAAGAGTGCAGCAAACATGGTGTTCAGCGCCACTTGCTTGCCGCGCAAAGCCCAAGCCAACATGCCTGCAAGCAACATCAAAAACGCGCGTTGCGCAGGGATAGGCCATCCCGCAAGTGTTGCATATATCAATGCTAAACCTAAACCCGCACTTAATGCGATAAGCCGCACTGGAAAGGCAATAATCCAAGCTTCTCGCCTTGTGATGAACCACCATGCTAGAACAAAGCCCCAAGCAGCAACCAAACCCATGTGTAAACCTGAAATAGCCAACAAATGCATAGCGCCACTGGCTGCAAAATCATCATGGATAAGCAGCGGCACTTGGCTTCTATCAGCAAGCAATAATGCCAACAATATGCCTTGTTGATTCTGCTCCACATCACGCAAAGCCTCACGAATACGTTGCCGAAGTGTTTCCAATCCTGAAATATCTGATTGCACAACTTGCACATCGCCCGAGACGCTACCCATCAACGCCACACCCTGCTGAAACATATATTGCTCATAATCAAAATAAGCGGGATTCTTTTTATTGTGTGGCTTATGTAGTTTGACCGTGGCAGCAATTTGCATGTCAGGCAGTAATTGAAGTTGCTGATGATAAACATAGACATCAATCAAAGCCTCTAGCTTACACCCATCATCGCGCTGCACATCCGCTAACCTAAGCTTGGTGTATTGTGCGGTGTGTCGCACATTTTGGATGCTCCCTTCTATCTGCACCTTATGCCCCAGCCATGTATCGTCCACAGTCAGTTGATGTTGTTGCCAAGCATGTGTGCCCGCGCCAAAAGCAAACCCCGCACATAAAAAGAGTAGCCAAGGCTTTTTAAAAACGTAAAACAGAAGAAGTGGCACGATAAGGCTGTACAAGCTCAATAATTCAAACTGAGCAGCATTTAGACCAAGAATTAGACCACATACCCAAGCTAGGCTTGGTAAAAGCAAAGGAAGCCTTTTAAGCGGGGTAAACAATGTCTCCACGAATCAACACATCAGCACCCAATCGTTGATGCTTAATATCATGAATTTGAACCGCTTCAGCCATGGTATCAATACCTTTACCATGCCAAAAGCTCATGGCATCCGTGCCTCCAATCAACAAAGGCGCTTGATACAACAACAATTCATTGCTGATGCCATGCTCCAAGCACGCAGCATGCAGTTTACCACCACCTTCCAACAACACTTGCAAACAGCCATCAGCCGCTAAATGTTTGAATCCTGCGGTATAATCATCCACCACAACCACATCCATACCTTTGTTTCGCCATGCCTCAGCGTTGTCATCATCTTGAGTGACATAAAAACGGCTGGGCGCTTCACCAGATAGCAGCTTACAATCTGTAAAGAATTCAGGCGCTTGTTTACCCAACACCACCCTAAGCAAGGGTTTGCCAATCGGCTCTGCATCACGGATGGTTAATGATGGATTATCGTGAACAAGTGTGCCTACGCCCACCACAATCGCATCGCATAAAGCACGCACACCATGCGCATGTTTGCGCGACTCTGCACCACTAATCCATTGCGAATCTTGAGTGCGCGTTGCCATTTTACCATCCAAGGAAACCGCAGCTTTGGCAATCACCCAAGGTAATCCTGTTTGCATATAATGAAAAAATGGGCGGTTGAGCATATCGGCTTCTGCCTTACAAACCTCACCCACGACTTCAATACCCGCTTCTTGTAATACTTGAGCACCACCTGCCATCTTGGGATTAGGGTCGGATGATGCATACACCACCGTGGTGATACCTGATGGGATAATCGCCGATGTACACGCTGGCGTGCGCCCTTGTGCTGCGCATGGCTCTAAGGTGACATAAAGCGTTGCCCCTTGCACATCGCCTGCTTGTTCTAGCGCTTGAATTTCTGCGTGATGACCGCCTGCGGGTTGTGTAAAACCTTTGCCCAACACTTGCTCATCACGCACAATGATTGCCCCTACCGTAGGGTTAGGATGCGTGTTGCCCAAACCTTTGATGGCTTCAGCTAACGCAAGCTGTATCCAATGCTTATGTTTATCAGTCATCATCTCGCTCACAAGCAAGGTAGGCGCTGATACTGGAAAGCGTAGATACCGTATAAGGCACAAGAATCGTGATAAAGCATTTCAACCAATCCAGTTGCTGCATTTCTCCTGCCATGATTTTATCGCCATGGTTAATCAAAATAAGAATAGGCCCTACAATCAAAGCGAAACGCGTTGCAGTGCGCATGACAATAGGTTGTTTAGCAATATTAAGTCGTTTTTTCATAAGATGACGTGAAACTAATCCTACTCCCATTGATGTAAACACTCAGAACAATTTAATCTGCGATTAGTGTTACCCCTTACTAAACCCTCTAAAAACCTTTACCCCTAAACAAAAGCAATAAACAAAAAGCAAAGCCTAGTAAGCCCAATGGACTAACGCCAAGCAAACACCCATTACTACTCTCAGGTTTTACGCCTACGGAAGGGTCTGGCTGAGGTAGATTTTGCGTAGGTAAATCTTGCTCGACATTGTATGATTTGGATAAAGCAAATGAACCATCTCCTTTACCATAATATACATCAAAAGAACCATCAGCGATAAGTATGTCTGAATAATTATCGGCATTAATATCCGCTGTTTTCACCGCTGCAAAACCTGAAGTATAGAGACTAGTTTGAACCTGATTGTTAAAACTTTGAGGCTGGTCATTAATTATAACATAATAAGAGTACGCGATATCCTCACAAAGGATATCTGCATAGCCATCATGATTAATATTGAGAAACATTTGCGCTTCACCATTAATAGGAACAACTCGGCTCTGCGTAGGAAAGGAACCCGTGCCATCTCCATAAGCAATTGCAAACTCATTAAAACCACTCAGCAATAAATCATTGAAACCATCGCCATTGGCATCAGCAACATCTTTCACGGTCATATACAAAGGGGCATAAAACAAGGTTGGTGTTCCAAAACTTATACCATTCAACCCTACCTCAATCGCAAATTCACTGGATGCTGAATTATAAAGGTGGTCAGCGTAGCCATCATTATTCACATCTTTAAATATACCATAAATCGGTGTTATTGCAGCAGCATTATTGATATAAGGCGCAGCACCATTAATGGATGCTCGGTAAGAAAGTCGAAAGGTATTACCAGAAAAGTAGAGTTGGCTAGGAGTATTCTGACCTAGGTTGTCTGATATTTGGATATCTCCAGCTACTGAACCTATTGAGTATAAATCAGCAATACCTTGGCCAAAGCCTCCTTGACCATCGCCAAGCATAACGCCAATAGCAGTTGCCCTATCGTGAGTGATAATCACATCCGTATAAGTATCTTGGTTTACATCTGTGGTCACCATAGAATAAAAAGGTTGTGCAGGTGATGTTGCACTCACCTCTGATGAAATAAAAAAGATGGGGCTGTCCCAGATAACTAGGAAAAGTTATCATGAGGGGCAGTATGAGAAAGAGTCGATTAAGCCAATATAAGCAGATGAAACTGATAGAACATTTTGTATCAGGCAGTACGGCAAGATGTGCTG